>NZ_LZLL01000181.1:0-2829 GCF_001669335.1 Mycobacterium sp. 1245852.3
GAGCTCATCGACATCACGCCGGAGGCGTTGCGGCGCAGGCTGTCTCACGGCAACGTCTACGCGCCCGATCGCATCGATGCCGCGCTGTCGAATTACTTTCGCCGTGGAAACCTCACCGCGCTAAGGGAATTGGCGCTGCTGTGGCTGGCCGACCAGGTCGACACCGCGCTGGCCAAATACCGGGCCGAGAACAAGATCACCGACATGTGGGAGGCCCGCGAACGGGTCGTCGTCGCGGTCACCGGTGGTCCCGAGTCCGAAACGCTGGTACGACGGGCATCCCGGATCGCCTCGAAGTCGACCGCCGAGCTGATGGTGGTGCACGTCATCCGCGGCGACGGGCTGGCCGGGCTGTCGGAGTCGCGGATGGCCAAGATCCGGGAACTGGCCAGCAGCCTGGACGCGTCGATGCACACCGTGGTCGGCGACGAGGTGCCCACAGCACTACTCGAATTCGCCCGCGAGATGAACGCCACACAGCTGGTGATCGGCACCTCGCGGCGATCGCGCTGGGCGCGGCTGTTCGAGGAGGGCATCGGCCCGCGGATCGTCGAGCTGTCGGGAAAGATCGACGTGCACCTGGTCACCCACGAGGAATCCAAGCGCGGCTTCCGCGCGTCCTCGCTGGCGCCCCGCGAGCGCCGGGTGGCGTCGTGGCTGGCGGCCCTGATCGTACCGTCGGTCATCTGCGCGATCACGGTGACGACGCTGGACCCGTATCTGGACACCGGCGGCGAGAGCGCCCTGTTCTTCGTCGGCGTGCTGCTGGTCGGGCTGCTGGGAGGCATTGCGCCCGCGGTGCTTTCGGCCGTGCTGTCCGGGCTGCTGCTGAATTATTTCCTGATCGCCCCGCGGCACAGCTTCACCATCGCCGAACCCAACAGCGCCATCACCGAATTGGTGCTGCTGCTCATCGCGGTCGCCGTCGCGGTGCTGGTCGACTTCGCCGCCAAACGCACCCGGGAAGCACGGCGCGCCTCGCAGGAGGCCGAGCTGCTGACCCTGTTCGCCGGTTCGGTGCTGCGCGGCGCCGATCTGGAAACGCTGCTCGAGCGAGTCCGGGAGACCTACGCCCAGCGGACCGTCAGCATGTTGCGCGAGCCCGACGACCAAGCGCGCGCTCGCGGCAAGAAGAGTGAGGTGGTGGCGTGTGTGGGCCGCGATCCCTGTGTGACAATCGATTCCGCCGACACCGCGATCGAGGTCGGTGACGACGAGTTCTGGATGCTGCTGGCCGGCAGGAAGCTTTCCGCGCGCGACCGGCGGGTGCTCGGCGCGGTGGCCAGGCAGGCCGCGGGTTTGATCAGACAACGCGAGCTCGCCGAGGAAGCCAGCCGCACCGAGGCGATCGTGCGGGCCGACGAACTGCGGCGTTCCCTGCTGTCGGCGGTCAGCCACGACCTGCGGACACCCCTGGCGGCGGCCAAGGTCGCGGTCTCGAGCCTGCGCGCCGAAGACGTCGCCTTCTCCCCCACCGACACCGCCGAATTGCTGGCCACCATCGAGGAGTCGATCGACCAGCTGACCGCGCTGGTCGGAAACCTGCTTGACTCATCGCGTTTGGCCGCCGGGGTGATCCACCCGGACCTGCGCGTCGTGTATTTGGAGGAGACCGTGCAGCGGGCCCTGGTCAGCATCGGGGCTGGCGCCACCGGTTTCTTCCGGTCCGCGATCGACCGGGTCAAGGTCGACGTCGCCGATGCGATGGTGATGGCCGATGCGGGGCTGCTGGAACGGGTGCTGGCCAATCTGATCGACAACGCGCTGCGCTATGCGCCCAACTGTGTGGTGCGGGTCAACGCCGGACGGGTGGGCGATCGCGTCCTGATCAACGTCATCGACGAAGGCCCCGGAATCCCGCACGGGGCCGAGGAGCAGATCTTCGCAGCGTTTCAGCGGCTCGGCGATCACGACAACACCACCGGCGTGGGCCTGGGGATGTCGGTGGCGCGGGGCTTCGTCGAAGCGATGGGCGGGACGATTACGGCCACCGACACCCCGGGAGGCGGGCTGACGGTGATCGTGGATTTGGCTGCGCCGCAACAGATAGGCGCACTGTGACTCGCGTTCTGGTGATCGACGACGAGCCGCAGATCCTGCGCGCGCTGCGCATCAACCTGTCCGTGCGGGGTTATGAGGTGATCACCGCGTCCAGCGGCGCCGGCGCATTGCGGGCCGCCGCCGAACACAAGCCCGACGTGGTGATCCTCGACCTCGGCCTGCCCGACATCTCCGGGATCGACGTGCTGGCCGGTCTGCGCGGCTGGCTCACCGCGCCGGTCATCGTGTTGTCGGCGCGCACCGATTCGTCGGACAAGGTCGAGGCGCTGGACGCCGGGGCCGATGACTACGTCACGAAACCCTTTGGCATGGACGAGTTCCTGGCGCGGCTGCGCGCGGCGGTCCGGCGCAACACCGCGGCCTCCGAACTCGAACAACCGGTCATCGAGACCGAATCGTTCACCGTCGACCTGGCCGCCAAGAAGGTCACCAAGCACGGCAGCGAGGTTCACCTCACCCCAACCGAGTGGGGGATGCTCGAAGTCCTCGTCCGCAACCGCGGCAAGTTGGTCGGCCGCGAGGAGCTTCTCAAGGAGGTGTGGGGTCCGGCGTATGCCACCGAAACCCATTACCTGCGCGTGTATCTCGCGCAGCTGCGCCGCAAACTCGAGGATGACCCCTCGCATCCCAAGCACCTGCTGACCGAGTCCGGCATGGGGTATCGATTCGAGGTGTGAGCGCGTGGCGCCTGTCCCGCGGCCGGCTGGGCCCCTGAATCACACCAGCCACTCGGGCCTCCGCGCGGGTAGGTCAGTTAATTGCCCGCCT
>NZ_LZLL01000182.1:0-29974 GCF_001669335.1 Mycobacterium sp. 1245852.3
TTCGTGGTGCATATCGATGGTGACCACCTTCGCGCCGGGCGGCATGGTGGCGTGGACCCGCTTGAGAATTTCGCGGCAGGCATCATCGTCCCAGTCGTGCAGAATCCATTTCATCGTGTAGACGTCAGCGCGAGCCTCGAGCTGACCGAACAGGTCGCCGGTGCGGCGCTCGATCCGGCCGGCCAACCCTCGCTCGCGTAGAAACCCGTCTGCCTGCTCGATGATCTCGGGCGAATCGAGCAGGATGCCCCGAGCGTTAGGCCGACGTTCGAGGATGGCCGCGAGCATGTGCCCGACTCCCCCGGCGACGTCGCAGATGACTCCATGCGTTGGCCATGGATAGGTCCGCACGATGCCGGCGAGGTCGAACTGGGTGAGCTGACGCATGGCGTCTGCGAACATGCTCCGCATGTCGGGGTGCTCGTCCAGGTACTCCCATAGCGACAAGCCGAAAGCCCTTCGGTATCCCGAGGTTTCGGCGCCTTCGCGGAGTTGGGCGTCGAGGTGCGCATATGCGGCTGCCGTGTCGGGGTGCGCGTAGTAGGCGACCCAGGAGGCGATCGATCTGGGGTGGTCGCGACGTAGCGGTGCACCGAGCTTCGTCATGCGTGCACGGCCCCGGCGATCCAGTTTCATCAACCGCGACCCGGTCGCGGCGTTCACGATTCTGACGGTCACGTCCGGGTCTAATCCGAGTTTGTGTGCCAGTTCGACTGGATCGCGTGCGTCCTCGCCGAGGGCATCGGCTAATCCTGAAGAGACGAGCACGCCCGCGATTTTCAGCTTCTGCAACCCGAAGGTGATGTCGGAGAACAGCGCGAACTCCCCCGGCACCGCGGCGTCCGCGAGATCCAACACACGGCGTCGAGCATCGAATACGCCGCGCGCCACCGAACGCGGTAATGGCAAGGTAGGCAGGCGCATCGACATCACCTATCGCCGATCGCCGAAATCCGGCGCAGCCGAAAGCGGGGATGCCGGATCGGTCGTTGGGCAGGCGCGATCATAGTGTCGGGCTCGCTTTCTCGTCGGCCGCAGTTTGGCTGATGTCCGCGGTGGCGGCATGGGCGGCGGGCCACCATTTCGCCAGCGTCGCGAGTTCGGCGGCTTCCTGTTGCAGCGTCGCCGCTCCCGACGCGCCGATCAGCGCCGAGTCCATGTCGGGCAGTTCCGGCGTCACGCCGGCCGCTTTGGCTCTGGCGGCGTACGCCAGGCGCAGGGCTGCGACGGCCGCGTCGCGGTCGCGCGCCGGCACCGGGCGGGGCTTGGTCAGAAAGCGCATTAGCTCATGGTTGGGTATCTCACGGACATATGGGCGAAGTCCCAAGATTGCGTCCCGGATCTCGACGACGGTGTGATGTAGCTGCAGCTGTGATTTTTGGCGCCGGGGCTCCTCGTGGTCAAGGGCGAAGACACACTCTGGGACGACGGTTCGCAGAGCCCGCCGCAGCGGTTGCAGCGTGCGCCAGCTGTGGCTGATGGGATCCAGCCCGAGTGAGCGACGCAGCTTGGTGGCAAGAGGGACAGCCGCAGTCGCGAACACGCCGAATATCATGAAGAAAAGGCCGAACGCGTGGTACTGCTGCCTGAAGTCGGCGGTGTGAGTCCAGCCAAGCTGGTCGGACATTTGCAGGGCGGCCTCTTGGACCACATTCCCGATGCCGGCCAGGCCCATTGACAGAGTGCTGATCGCGATCAAGCGCTCCCGCCGCCCGCTGGCGATACGGAACTCGTGCACGGAAAGCAAAATCATGCGGGCCGCCAGGACCGTCAGCAACGCCGACACGCAAGTCAAGCCCGTCACGCTCTCCCAGCCGACCGTGAACTCGAGGGGCTTTTCTGCGATTCGCGCGGGAGTGCCGAAGATGAGGACTCCGGAAGCCAGTAACACCCCCGCCAGGCGGTAATACCTGTGCTTGCGGCGGGCTTCGGCTTCTGACATCCCCGACCACAGCAGGATGAATCCCATGAATTCGGCGTAGCTGTAACTCATTAGAGCGGTACTCAGTTGCCAGGTGCCTGGTCTCGTCATGAAAGCTGCACTGACGAGCATGTTTTGGACCAGCCGCTCGCGCAACAATTGCGTCAGCAGCAGGAGCACCAACGTGTTGTTGAAGTATTTTTCGTAGAGGTTGGTATTGCACCATCGGAAGCGCCCGAGCAGGACGAGCGTCATGAACGCGATCACAGGCCAGGCGATGATGCCTGGCACGGCGGACGAGCTCACGGGCGGAAGAACACGCTGCTCATCATCGACTTCTGCGTCCCGCCCTCGGCGGCCGCGAGCATCACTATCGACGCGAACATCTCCGCGTCGCGTTCTCGGTCGTCGTCGAAAGCGGTGCGGCCCAGGATCTCCCCGACGCGAGGGTCGAAACCGGCTAGAGCGGTCGCAAAGATCATTTTGTGGTGGCTACCATCACTCCCGCCCGCGATCCCGCGGTCATGTTCCAACACCATGTGCCCGATTTCGTGGCACACGATCTGATCGATGTGGTACTCCGAAGTACCGGCTTCGTGGATGATGATGTCGTCGTCGTCCCGTTTCATCCACAGCCCGCAGGCGCTTATCGCGAGTTTGTCTACCGTCGGGACCACGCGAATCGGCCGACCACGCAAACGGGCGACGGCATCGATAAAAGTGGTGCGATCCCAAGGGACCGGGACGGGCAGGGTACGCACCAGCGCGCGCATGTCAGCCTTAGAAGTCATCTAGACCCGACCATTCTCCTGGCGCCATGGGCGGCAGGTCTTGCAGTTTGCGAATTTCATCGACCATCGCGGCCAAACTGCTTATGGCTTGTGGAGTTAGTCCGGACGTGCGCATGGCCAAATCTCGCACGCCGCTGTCGCGCAATGCTTGCATCAAAGTCAGTTGTGCCTCGATTTTCGGATCAGTGTCGCGATCAATCAGATAGGACGCAGGCACACCGAAAAAGTCGGCGATGGCGCGCAGATGTTGCACCGTCGGGTTGGTCTTGACGCCGTTTCTGAGCTGCCAGAGATAGGCCGGACTGATCGACACGCCCGTCTTGCTGGTTATCGCCGCCGCAGTGGCGGCGTTCGATAGCGGAGGCGTGCCGGCCTGCCGCATCACATCGAACAGCTGGTTCAACTTGACCGCGAGATCCGAGCCGTTCTCAGCAACACGTTGCACCCCGTCTGGCACATTGCCGCGATCCATTTACTCTCGTTTCATCGCAACGTTGTCCTCATATACTGACGTTATCAGCTGCCCGGCCTGCTAACCACCGACTTTTCGATCAACCCCGAATACACGCGCCGGTCATTAGGCTTTGAAAATGCGTTCGTACCGTTATGCCATCGCGGCGGTCATCGGCCTTTTGTCCGCAGGCGTTGCCGCGACGGCGTGCACCAAAAGCATCACCGGACACGCGGTGCATACCCCTGGCGGTGCCGCCACCACCTCGCAGATCGCGACGTCGACACCGCCGACGCCGACCTCCGCTGCGCCCACCGGCCCGCCAGTCGGTACTGCGGTGATGAAGGTCAGCGGCGGAAGCGCCCCGGTCACGATCCGTTACCGGATCAACGGCGGCCCGGAGCAGACCGAGACCAATGTGCCCCTGCCATGGGAAAAGCAGTACTCCGTCTACAACGAAGTGGAGTCGCAGGTCTCCGCCGACGGCGGAGACGCCCCGCTCACCTGCACGATCATCATGGACGGCGACAAACTCGTGTCCCTCAAGAGCGAACCGCGCCCCACCTGCAACTTCGCCTACTGGGGCTGATCGGCAACGCCGTCTGGACCGCACCCGGGAGGCTCCCCGTCAGCGGACCGCTCGTAGGTCATCGCCGGCGGGGGCGGTACCGGGGGCAGCGGGCCGCGATATACGTCGAGATATGGTGCGGCATAAGGGTTTTGCCATGGCCGCACGCCGGCGCGTCGCCTGCGCACATACGTCACGACCAAGACGCCACAGGCCACGATGAGAAAGGCCAGCAACAGGGCTTTCGCGACCAGTGCCGCAGTCATGACGCGGATCTTAGCCCTGATCCGGGCAACAGGCGGACGCCGTACCTGCAGTGCCAAAACCTTCCATCCGTTCCGGCTTTCGCCGGTGACCACTGAGGCTTGAGCGATGCCTGAGACCGCTGTGACCGACCCGCCCAAACCATCCCCCGACACCCCGCCGACCGAACGCCGATTGTCGCCACCGTGCCATATCTTGGAGCGTCCGAGACATGACTGATCGAGACGGAGGGCGCGTGCTGGACGACGACACAACGCTGTCGCCTGCCGACCTGCTCGAGTCCAACCGCGGCCTTCAGGGCTCGCCGACCGTCCGCCTGCTGGCCACGTTGAACCTCAACCTCTATGCGACCCTGATGGAACGCCAGCTCAGTGGCGGTGTGGTCCCCGAGACCGACCTGGTCATTCGCCTCGAGCGCGACCTGGCCGAACTCGACCAGTCGGGTGAGCAGTCCGGCCTGGCCCTGATCAAGTCGTGGGCCAGCCAGGGCTGGCTACACCGGGTAGCCGACCAGCGCTCCGGGCTCGAACGCAACCTGTGCTATTTGACCCAGGAGGCGCGCCGCGCGCTCGACTTTCTGCGGGGCATGCGCCGTCAGGACACCATCGCCACCGGCGGCTCGATCAACGGCATCGCGTCGCGGCTCAAGCAGATCGCGTTGCGGGTCGGCAACGACCCCGCCCGCATCCGCGCCGGCATCGAAGCCGAAATCGCCGCTCTGCAAGCCGAGCTCGACGCCCTGGAGCAAGGCGCCACTTCGGCTGAGGCCAGTCACGACGTCGACCTCACCGACGCCTACGACGAAGCCCACGCCATCGCCCTGCAGATGGAACGTCTGATTACCGACATCGGCCAGTATGGGACGATGATCGAACGGGCCACCGCGGCCCTTGACGAGCCGATCGACAGCAACCTCGAATACCGTGACCGTCAGCGTCGCATGTACGCCGACTACGAGGCCGCGTGGGATTCGCGGGGCCGCGACTCGCACCGTGCCTTCCTGCGGATGATCAACGACCCGGATCAACGGGTCGAGTTCGAAGCCGACGTCGCCGCGGTCGCCCAAGCCCTGCCTGCCCTCGATCCCGCCCTGCGCAAGGTGATGGCCGGCTTTTTCGAACTCGTCGGTCACCAGATCGATGAAGTGGAACGCATCCAACAGCGCTGCGCGCAGCGGGTCAAACGGTTCACCGCATTCGGCACCCTCGAGCAGAGCCGCGGCGTGGCCCGTCAGCTCAACGAGGCCATCGGCGCCGCGCGCAACCTGCTGAAGGCTTCGCTGACCGATTCCCGCCTGGACATCGAACTTCCGTTGGCCCGCCACGCGTTCAGTTCGGTTGGGGCGCTGAGCTTCCGGATCGGTGAGCTGTCCAATCCGAAGCCGGCTCAGGCCGCCGAGGGCGAGGTCGACCTCGCCAGCTTCGCCGCACTCACCACGCAGGTCGACGCGCCCGCGATGTCCGAGATGATCAACACCGCGATCAGCTCCGGGGCCAAGCTGTCGCTGCCGGATGCGGTCGCGATGCTCGATTCGGCCTATCTGGGCCACGTCATCGTGTTGTGGTCGTGGGCGCTCAAACAACCGGAATCCGAACAGGTTTCCGAATCGGTCACCGTCCGCTTTCAATCCCTGGACGGGCGCGACCGCGAGATGGAGGTGCCGTACTTGATGTTCACCGAGCCGGTGTCCAGTCTGCTGGGAGCCACTGCGTGACCGTCGAAGAAACCGTCGACTACAGCGGATTCTCCGCACTTCCCCAGGTCGACCAGACCGCGCGCATCCCGCACCAGCGCCGGCCCCGGTTCGACGGCGACGTATCCGAGCTGCCCGACCGGGCCTGCTGGGCGCTACAACAGCTGCTGACTCGCCGCTACATCAGCGCCGAGGCCGACCGCGACATCTACACGTGGGTGCAGGAATACCGCGCCCAACTGTCCGTCAGACTCTCGGAACTGGATCTGTTGCTGCGCGTCGTCGAGGGCACTTCCGAAACCGACGGGGTCGCGTTCGTCGAGCAGGCCCGCTACGAATCCGCCCGCGGCGTAAAGCTTTTGCGCCGTGAGCCGCTGGGCACCTACGATTCCATCTTGGCGCTGCACCTGGCGCAGATGATGCGCGCCTCCGGTGATCAGGTCGTCGTGATCAGCCGCGAGGAAATGCACGGGCTGTTCTCCGGGGTCCTCAACGACGTCGACCGCGACGCCGTCACCTTCGCCGCGCGCATCGACGGCGCCATCGCCCGGCTGGCGTCGCTGGAGATCCTGCGCAAGACGCGCGACGACGAGGACAGCTACACGGTCAGCCCGGTCATCAACGCCGTCATGACGGCCTCGGTGATCGCCGAGCTGCAGCAGCAGTTCGAGATTCTCCTGCGCGGCGGGGTCCCCCAGGAACGGGGGCAAGGCGACGAGGAGGGACCCGAGGATGACTGAACAGTTCCACCTGGCGCGCCTGCAGGTCATCAACTGGGGTGTCTTCGATGGGTACCACTCCATCCGATTCAGTGCAGGCGGCGCGCTGATCGCCGGCGCCTCCGGCAGCGGCAAATCCTCACTCCTGGATGCCATTTCGCTCGGCTTCCTGCCCTTCAACCGCCGCAACTTCAACGCCTCCGGCGATAACACCGCCGCCGGGTCGAGCGCCGGCCGGCGCACCGTCGACAAATACGTCCGCGGCGCCTGGGGCCAGCGCAGCGACGCCGGCAGCAGCAAGGTCATGTATCTGCGCGGCGACGGCACCGCCTGGTCGGCGGTTGCCGTCACCTACCGCAGCAACACCGGACGCACTGTCACCGGCCTGGTGCTCAAATGGCTCACCGGTAAATCGCGATCGGACTCCTCGAGCCGGTTCGTGCTGGCCGACGGCGACCGCGACATCGAGAACGTCTGCAACCGCTGGGCCGCGGGACGCTTCGACGCGGCGGTGTTCAAAGACGATTGGCGGTTCTCCACCAAGGTGGAGTCGCAATACCTCGCCCAGTTGTATGCGACCATCGGCATCCGGGCGTCCGACGCCGCGCAGCAGTTGCTCGGCAAGGCCAAATCGCTGAAAAGTGTTGGTGGGCTTGAACAGTTCGTCCGGGAGTTCATGCTCGACGAGCCGGCCAGCCTGACCCGGCTGCCCGAGGCGCTCAAGCAGATCGACCCCCTGGTGGATGCCCGCGAACTGCTGGCCGTCGCGCAACGCAAACGCAAGATCCTCGGTGACATCGAGAAGATCCAGCAGCGCTACGCCTCGGAGTCCTCCGACCTGGGCATCATCGATCTCGTCGACCAACCGATGGTCCGCGCCTACACCGATCACGTCCGGCTGGCGCAGTGCCCCGCGCAGATCGAATCGCTCGACGCCACCATCGATCAGCTCGGCAACGAATATGAGGACGTCACCCGCCAGCTCAACCTGGCCAAGGCCGAGGGTGATTCGCTCAACGCGCAGATCAGCGGATCCAGCACCAGCCTGGGTCCGCTGCAGTCGCAGGTGGCCGCCGCCGAGGCGCACGCCGAGCAGGTGTCGCGGCGGCGGACCGCCTATGAAGCCCTGCTCACCGCGCACGGCCTCGACGTCCCGGAAACCGCGGACGAATTCTGGAACCTGCGTGAGGAACTCACCACCCGCGCCACCGAGCTACTGGCAAAACTGGACCGCGGCCGCGAAGCCTCGACCGATGCCGAGTACGCCCAGAAGGTTGCCCGCATCGCCCGCGACGACGCGGCCAAGGAACTCAAACGCGTCGAGCGCGTCGGGTCGGCGCTGCCGGAGTTCGCCCTGACGATGCGTGAAAACATCTGCGCCGCAGTCGGTATCCACCCCGGTGAGCTGCCCTATATCGCAGAGCTGATGGATCTGCGACCCGAACACAGCCGCTGGCGCGTCGCCGTCGAGAAGGTGCTGCGCGGCGTTGGTCTGCGGCTGCTCGTGTCCGACAGCCACTACGCGGCGGTGCTGCGGTTCGTCAACGAAACCAACATGGGTGGTCGGCTGCAGCTGCATCACGTCCGCGCCAGGTTCATCGGCGCGCAGATCACCGAGGCCGAGCCGAACACGTTGGCCGGCAAGCTGTTCGTCGTCGACCCCACCCACGACTGCGCCGCCGAGGCCGCCGACGTCATCGCCGCCGCCGGCGATCACATCTGCGTCGACACCCCCGACGTGTTCCCCCGCTTTCGGCGCGCCGTCACCGACACCGGCCTGTACAAGGACTCCGAACGCCTCGCCATCAAGGACGACCGCCGACCGCTCAAGCAGGCCGACTACATCTACCAAGGCGATGTCGCCGCCAAGGTCGACGCGCTGACCGTGGATCTGGCCCACGCCGAAGAGGCGTATCGACGCGCCTGCAGCGTCGCCGACGACATCGCCGCCGAACGCCAGCAGTGGCGGGACCGGGCCGCGGCGTTCAAGGCGATCTGTGATCAGTACGAGCAGTGGACCCATATCGACACCGAGACCGCCGACGGGCACGCCGAGAGGTTGCGCGAGCAGTTCGAGCTGCTGCTGGCCGACAACCCCGATATCGAGGCGCTCACCGCGCGGGCCGAGGAGTGCTGGGAGCAGATCCAGACCCTGATGACCCGTCGCGGCGCGATCCAGACCCGCCGCGACGACCTCGACGGTCGACGCACCCAGTTGCTCGAGCTTTCCGACCGGCTCGCTCCGGCTTTCGTCTCCGAGCCGCTGACCGATCTGTTGAACCGCTACGCCGCCGACGTGCCCGTCGCGCTGGACATGCTCAACCCCGAACCGCACCGCGACGCGCTGTTCACCGCCATCCGGCGCGAACGCGAGCAGCTGCGCGAAAGCCGCAGGCGCTCATACGATGAGCTCGCGCGGATCCTCAACACGTTCGACACCGCCTTTCCCGACGCGATCCCCAACGACAGCGACGTCTTCGACGAGCGCGTGCACGATTACGTCGCGCTGTGCCGTCACATCGACGAGCGTGAACTCCCCGAGGCCTACGAGCGAATGATGCGGCTGGTGACCGAGCAGGCACCCGACGCCATCCTGACCCTGCACCGGGTCGCCGAACAGGAGGCTCGGCGGATCAGCGAGCAGATCGAACGCGTGAACACCGGGCTGGGCGCGGTGGAGTTCAACCGGGGCACCCGGCTCACCCTGCGCGCCACCGCGCGCAGCCTGACCGCGGTCGCCGAGCTCACCGAGATCGTCCGGGCCATCTCGCGGCGCATCGCCGAGGTGGGCCTCGGCGACAAGCAGGCCATCCTGGACCAGTACGCCGACATCCTGCGCCTGCGTAATCGATTGGCCTCGACGGCTCCAGAAGACAAGGCGTGGACCCGCGACGCCCTGGACGTCCGCAACCGCTTCACTTTCGACTGCGCCGAGTGGGATGTCAGTAGCGATGAGCTGATCCGCACGCACAGCAACGCCGGTGACAACTCCGGGGGTGAGCAGGAGAAGCTGATGGCGTTCTGTTTGGCGGGGGCGTTGAGCTTCAACCTGGCGAATCCTGAAAGTGCGGACAACAAGCCGGTTTTCGCTCAGCTCATGCTCGATGAGGCGTTTTCCAAGTCCGACCCACAATTCGCTCAGCAGGCATTGCAGGCCTTCCGCAAGTTCGGTTTCCAGCTCGTCATCGTGGCGACCGTGCAGAATGCCACGACCATCCAGCCGTACATCGACAGTGTGGTGATGGTGTCCAAGCGCGAAGCCACCGGCCGCAACTCGCGCCCGGTGGCGACCGTGACCACCAAGACGATCACGGACTTCACCGCGTTGCGGCATGAGATGCGGACGTCGTCGGCACTGGTTGCGGCCGGCGTGTGACGCGCTGACCCTTTTTGGGATCGGTAGCCACGCGAAAGCGCAAAAATTTCGCGAGTTTCGGCGTTGAATTTCCGATACCAGCGAAGGGGCACTGCTGTGGCCATCAACGAAATTGCGAGGAAAGTCGTAGGCGCGGCGCTGTTGTCGTGCGGTGTCGTGGTGGCCGGACTGGGGCTCGCCCTCGGCACCGCACAGGCCCAGCCGGGGCCGGTGCCGCAGACGCATGGCTTGGCACCCGAAGACGGGCCGGTGCCGCCGGGTGCGAGCGGGCCGTACACCTGTTGCCCCGAAGACCAAAAGACCGGGCTGCACCCGCAGACCGGGCGCGGATGCCCGGGGACGCAAGTCAACTGGGACGCCAGTCAGTGCCACACCTGGTACGGCGTCGTCTGGGGGCATGGAAACGCCGCCCCCGGGATCTGGGAGGGCGGTCCCCCGCCTCCGGAGGCGACGCGCAAGCCGTGGTGCGGGTTTCCGTTCATGTGTTCAGGAACGCCGTGATGTACCGGTGGCGGCCCATCCGCCGACCGAGCCCTGACACAGGCGCATAACGACCGCTCATTTTCTGCTCAGCGCGGGATCTACATCTTCGACCGCTTCAAACTTCGGTTGATCTAGGAGGATGTATGACCATCGCTGGGAAGACCGTGCTGGTGACCGGCGCGAATCGGGGCATCGGTAAGGCCCTGGTCGAGGAGGCGCTGCGGCGAGACGCCAAACACGTGTACGCCGGCACGCGCCAACCGGCGGCCGATCCGGATCCGCGGGTCACCGCCTTGAGCCTGGACGTGACCGACGCCGCGCAGATCGAGCAGGCCGCGCAAAACCTCGAATCTCTCGACATTCTCGTGAACAACGCCGGCGTGGCACTCTACGACGACCTGAGTGATCGCGCGGTGCTTCAACAACACCTCGCCGTCAATCTCTTCGGCACCTCCGACCTCACTCAGGCCTTGCTGCCGTTGCTGATTCGGTCTCGGGGCGCCATCGTGAACAATCTTTCGGTGAACGCGCTCGCGCCACTGCCACTGATTCCGGCCTATTCGATTTCCAAGGCGGCCGCATTCAACTTCACTCAGTCTCTGCGAGTTCTTCTCGCAGGACAGGGTGTCAGCGTTCACGCGGTCCTGACCGGCCCGGTGGACACGGACATGACCCGGGGCCTCGACATACCCAAGTCGTCAGCAGATTCCGTGGCGCGCGCCATCCTCGACGGGGTCGAGCAAGGGGCCGAAGAAATCTTCCCCGATCCGATGTCGCAGTCGGTCTCGCCGAGCTGGTATGGCGGTGCGGCCAAGGCACTGGAACGTCAGTACGCGGCTCTCCTGAATCGCTGAAGCCGGAGCCGATCCGCTGGGTGTCTCAGAATCCACGCCTGGGTACTAGCCGGCCGGCGGACGGCATTCGTTGGCGCCCGGATCCCACCACCAGCCGTTGTCGCATGCGAGCGGTTGCGGCCCGACACCCAAGGGGCGGCACACGTTGGCCGTCGGGTCCCACCACTGGCCCGGGTCGCACGCCAAGGGTTGCGGCCCGACCCCGAGCGGTCGGCAGACCTTGCCGGTCGGGTCCCACCACTCGCCGTCGGCGCAGTCGGCCTTGCTCACCGCCGGCGTCAACACCGTCACGGCTGCCATCGACGCGAACGCCAGCATGACGATGACGACAGCTTGGCGAATGAATGTCCTCATGGGGACCTCCCCTCGTGGCTATTTACTAATCGAACCCAGCCCAGGCATGCAGGTCAATAGCGTCTTCTGCGCTACGGCAACGGCCGGGCGCCCCCATTGGCGGGTGTCATGTCCGCTAGCGCCGGCGCTAGCGGACATGCGATGCACCGATTGGGTCAAGGACAGCGGCGTCGGAGGCGTGCCGATGAATTCCGGACACAGGACTGGTCAGACCTTTCGCACGGACAAATCGAGAGCAAAGGTGAAGCCATGTCCCCCGAACACACGGCCTTGCCGCCGGTCGTCGATCACCAAACCTGGCGTGCCGCGCTGGAGGAACTGCGCAACCGCGAGAAGGCCGCCACCCGCGAACTGGACGCGATCGCCGCCCAGCGGCGACGGCTGCCCATGGTCGAGTTGCCCGACTACACCCTGGTGGGTGCCGACGGGCCCATCCGCCTGGTCGACGTGTTCGACGGCCGCTCGCAGCTGATCGTCTATCACCACATGTGGGCCGACGGCGCGGAATGGCAGTGCAGCGGGTGCACCGGCTTCACGTCGCAATTCACCCGACTGGAATTCCTCGAGAACTACGACGCCCGGTTCGTCATCGTCACCAATGGACCGATCGAGGAAGCGCTGGCCTACAAGCGGAGAGTCGGCAACCGGATGCAGTGGTACTCGTCATCGCAGAGCCCGTTCGCCGCCGACATGGACGCGCCGCCCGGCGGCGGGTTCGGCGTGAACGTGTTCCTGCGCGACGCCGACACGGTGTATCGCACCTGGCATACGAACGGGCGAGGCACCGAGCAACTCAGTCACTCGTTCGGGCTGATCGACATTCTGCCGTGGGGCCGGCAAGAGGAATGGCTCGATTCGCCGCCAGGTTGGCCGTCGCGGCCCACCTACTCGGGGTGGCTCGACTCCCCCGCCATCGCGGCCGCGTATGGATGCACGACGACTGAGGCCAAACCGTGAGCGCCGCCGAACGTTTCGTCGTCACCCGCACCATCGCTGCCACCCCGGCCGCGATCTTCGCAGTCCTCGCCGACCCGTCCCGCCACCAGAACATCGAGCCCACGGATTGGGTCCGCGACGCCGTGGACACCGCGCCGATCACCGGCGCGGGACAGATGTTCTCGATGAACATGTACCTCACCGCCGCGGGCGGCGACTACGTCACGCACAACCTGGTGCATGTGTTCGAGCGGGACCGCACCATTGCCTGGATGCCTGGGCTGCTCGACGACGCGGGCAACCACACGCCGGGCGGCTGGTTCTGGCGTTATGACCTTGTGCCGAACGGTGATCGCACCGACGTCACCCTCACGTACGACTGGAGCGGTACGCCGCAGGCCTTCCGGGACCGGGTTGGCGAGATGCCCATCTTCGGCGAGGATTACCTCGCTACCTCCCTGGTCGCTCTCGAGCGCTCGGTCGCTGGTTGACCAGCTAAACGGTCAATCCCAGTTCGCGGGTAGGCCAAAGGTGTCGCTGAGTCCTTGCCGCCCGGCGTCGGTGAGCATCACCGCGCGGCGTTGATTGATGTGACGGATCCAGTCCAGATCGAAAAGGCGTCGGGCAAGCGCGGACCCGAGCGCGCCGGCGAGGTGATGGCGTTGTTCGGACCAGTCCACGCAGTAGCGGATCATGGGCTTGCTGCGATCGAGAGGGGCCAGGTCTATTCCCAAGGCGCTGAGGTTTTCTCGTCCCCTGGCGGTGAGCTGGTAGGTCAGGTCTGCGCCCGGAGCCGACAGCCGGTCGGCTGCGGCGGCATCCGGACGGTGGCGTCCGTCGCCGCCGGCGATCAGCTCCCGGTCGAGCATCGCGCTCATGATCGCAACGCCCAACCGCCCGGCGAGGTGGTTGTAACAGGTGCGGGCGCGCCGCAGGGCGTGCGCACGTGTCCCTTGGCGCAGGGAGCGGATCGGCTCGGGCGCAGCGATTCGGGCGAGGGCCTCCAAGGCTTCGGCGACCGGTGGACCGGCCAGACGGAAGTAGCGGGCGCGGCCTTGACGATGCACGGTCAGCAGGCCGGCATGGACCAGCTGGGCAAGGTGTTCGCTGGCCGTCGAAGCGGCCACCCCGGCTTCGGTGGCCAGCACGCTCGCGGGCAGCGCACGCCCGTCGAGCAACGCCATCAATACCCGTGCCCGAGCACGCTCGCCGATCAGTGCGGCAACACTGCCGATATCGGCGTCACCGCCATCCCGGACGGCGACCTCGAGTGCGGGATCGCTGGGCATGCCACCACGATAGGTGGAGGACATTTCGGGCGGCACCGAAGCAAATCGGCATCACGATGGGCCGATGGACACCGACGACACCGCGAACACGACAGCCCCGCCTGGCGCGATCGAGGCAGTGGTTCAGGCTTGGGAAAGCGCCCTGGCCGCTCACGACCTGGACGCCCTGCTGGCCTGTTATGCCACCGATGCGACCTTGGAAAGCCCGCTGGTCGCCCACATCACCGGCACGGACGGAATCCGCCGGGGGCACGCGCAGCTACGGCCGTTTCTCGCCGAGGTGGTAGCTCGCACACCGAAGCTGCGCGCTTATCACCGGGCCGGCTTTTTCACCGACGGTCGGCGGGTGACCTGGGAGTATCCCCGCGCGACGCCTGACGGTGAGCAAATGGACTTCGTCGAGGTGATGGAGATCGAGAGCGGCTTGATTCAGGCCCACCGCGTGTATTGGGGCTGGCGCGGCGTCGAGGTCCTGACGAACGACGAATACCACCGGGATTCCTGGCGTCGGCGACTTTGACGCGCGCCTCTATCCATTCGGCAAGGTAGGGGCGAACAATACGGAAATGGCTCTGAAAACCCGGTCGCACTGGGTGCTCGGGTACGGACTGGCTCGCGCGACGCTGAAGCTGTTGGCTCGCCGAGGCGACCCGTTCGCCCGGCTGGTGATCGACAACCACCAGCCCAACAACGCGCACCGGCTCATTGAGCAGATTCGTCAACGGGGGCGCCTGTCGGAGGTGATCGGCGGCTGGGTCACCGCCGATGCTCAGATTGTCCGAGAGATCTTGCGGGATGACAGGTTTCGGACCTCCAAACCCCACGATCGGTCGCCGTTTCGTATCGTCCAATGGGCTTTTGCGAAAACGAATCCGGGCGTACTGAACGGCCTCGAACCGCCGTCTCTACTGGTCATTGATCCGCCCGAACATGAGCGCCTCCGACGCCTGGTGTCGCGGGCGTTCACCCCGCGGGCGACCGATCGACTGCGTCATCGCATCCAAGAGATCGTCGACGCCTTGGTCGCCGATCTCGACGACAACGCTCGCTGCGACTTGATCGCCAACTACGCCTCTCAAATTCCCATCGAGGTCATCGCCGAGTTGCTGGGAATTCCGCGCGATGAAATTCCTTATCTCTACGCGATGGCCGATCCTGGCGCCAAGCTGCTCACCACCACGGTGCCCTCGTGGCGCGACTTCGGGACCGCCCTCGCGGCCCTGCGCGGGTTCGAAGGTTACCTCGACGCGCACATCGAGCGGCTGCGCCGCAGCGGCGGCGATAACAGCGTCCTGTCGGCGGTGCTGCAGGACAGCGAGCTCACCGCGCTGGAAGTCAAGATGTTCGCGGGGCTCCTGCTCGGCGTCGGCTTCATCACCACCACCCACGCCTTCGGTAACGCCATCACGGCGCTCGTCGATCACCCCGACCAGCTGGCCGGCCTCCAAGCGCACCCCGAGGGCTGGCCCACCGCGGTCGAAGAAACGCTGCGCTACCACTCCGTCGCCCAATTCGGCGCCCGGGTGGCCACCCAAACGCTGCAGATCGACGGCCACACCGTCCGGGCGGGATCGACCGTCTTCCTCAGCATCGCCGGTGCCAACCGCGATCCAGCCATCTTCGAACGTCCCGACGAATTCGACACCACCAGGATCAACGCCCGCGACCACATCGGCTTTGGTACCGGTGTGCACGCCTGCCTCGGTGCGCCGCTAGCCCGGATGGAATTGAACATCGGCTTGCGCGCCCTCTTCGAACGATTCCCCCAACTCGCCCTCGCCGGCGAACCGACCCTCAACGACAGCACCCTTCTGCACGGAGTCAAGCACCTCCCAGTCCATCTCGGGCCCGCCAGGGTCAACGCCGGCTGACCGCGCTACCGACTAACCACATCGGCCGATATTCCCGCCGGGTTACTCAAACCGATTGCGGGACAACGGTATAAACGCCAGCCGCGGCCCTTGGGGCCAGGCGTGTCATCCGGCCGGCTATCGGCGTTCGGCGCCGTTCCCCCTTCGACACGGGCGCCGACAGGGCGCACACTTGTCGAATGCAGGTATGTCATTTCATCGGCGTTACGCCGAGCGCACCGCGTCTGGCCGCGCCACCACCCTGGCTCCGGGTTCGGGCCTCGATGTCACCGCGACCGACGTGACGTGGCCCCAGCAGCGCCGGACGCTGAACGGCCTGTCGGACATACGCGCGTTCTTCCACACGAACAAGGTGCCGCTCTTCTTCATCTCGCCCACGCCGTTCAACCTGCTCGGCGTTGACCGGTGGATACGAAACTTCTTCTACCTCACCTACTTTGACTCGTTCGAGGGCACACACTCGCGCGTATTCGTGCCCCGGCGGCGCGACCGCCGCGATTTCGACTCGATGGACGAGGTGTGCAGCCATCTGCTGTCCGATCCCGAGACGGTCGAGTTCATCGCCGGTAAAGGTGCCGGCGGCAAGTGCTGCTTTGTCATGCTGAACGAGGAAATTCAGGCACTCGCGCGGTCGGCGGGCCTCGATGTCATGCATCCGCCGATCGAGTTGCGCCAGCGCCTGGGTTCCAAGATCGTCATGACGCGGTTGGCCGACGAGGCGGGGGTGCCGAGCGTGCCTAATACGATCGGGCGGGCTCACTCCTACGACGACCTGCTGGCGCTCGCGCAAAACGCCGGATTGGGAGACGACCTCGTCATTTCGATCGCTTACGGTAACGCCGGCAGCGGGACTTTCTTCGTGCACGGTCAGCGCGACTGGGACCAGCACGCCGGTGATCTGGTGGGGCAGGACCTCAAGGTGATGAAGCGGATCCGCAATGTCGAGGTGTGCCTCGAGGGCGCCGTGACCCGGCACGGCACCGTGGTCGGCCCCGCGATGACGAGTCTCGTCGGTTATTCGGAACTGACTCCGAGCCGGGGCAGCTGGTGTGGCAACGACATCTGGCGTGAGGTGTTGCCGCCCGCTCAGACGCATGCGGCGCGAGAAATGGTGGCAAAGCTGGGCGATGTCATGCGGCGCGAGGGCTACCGCGGCTACTTCGAGGTGGACCTGTTGCACGATCTGGACGCCGACGAGCTCTACCTCGGCGAGGTGAATCCGCGGCTGAGCGGTGCCAGCCCGATGACCAACCTCACCACCGAGGCCTATGCCGATATGCCGCTGTTCCTCTTTCATCTGCTCGAGTACATGGACGTGGAGTACGAGCTCGACATCGAGGAGATCAATTCGCGCTGGGAGCGGGGCTATGGCGAGGACGAGGTCTGGGGCCAGGTGATCATCACCGAGACGTCGCCGGACATCGAGCTCTTCACCGCGACGCCACGCACCGGGGTGTGGCGGATCGACGACGACGGCCGGGTCTCCTTTTCGCGAACCGCCAACGACTGGGCCACGCTGCTCGACGGCTCCGAGGCCTTCTACATGCGGGTCGCCGCACCCGGCGACTTACGTTCGCAGGGCGCCCAACTCGGCGTGCTCGTCACTCGCTCACACCTGCAGACGGACGACTATCGGCTCAGCGAGCGCTGCCAGCGCTGGGTCAAGGGGATGAAGGCGAAGTTCGTCTCGACACCCTTGACGCCGGCCGCGCCGATCGTTTCTCGGCTCGTCGCGCGCGCGTGAGCGCCCCGGCCGGCATCGCACTGGACAACTGGCTGTCGGCGCCGTACGCGCGGTGGTCGTTCCAGCACGTCGAAGACTTCGTGCCGACCGCGATCATCTCACGCGGCACCGGGCCGGTCGCGGCGTTGCCCGCGGCTACCGCCGATCTGTCGACGATTCCGGTGACGGGCACGGACGGCACGGACACCACCGTCGGCGCGGTATTGGCCGGTTCGGGCACCGACGGCTGGGCCGTCGCCTGCCGCGGTGCGATCGCGGCCGAGGAATATCTCGACGGCCTGGGCGCTCGGACGCCACACCTGTTGTTCTCGGTGAGCAAGTCGCTGGTGGGCGCGGTGGTGGGTGTGTTGCATGGGGCCGGTGTGATCGAGCTCGACGCGCCGGTGACGAAATACGTTCCCGCCCTTCATAACTGCGGCTATGCCGGTGCGACGGTGCGTCACCTGCTGGACATGAGGTCGGGCATCGCGTTCTCGGAGAACTACGACGACCCGGCCGCGCAGATACACCTTCTCGACCAGGCAATGGGGTGGGCACCCAGGACAACTCCGGACGCTCCTGCCACGTTGCAGGAGTTCTTGCTGAGCTTGCGCCAGCAGCGCGCTCACGGCGGCCCGTTCGAATACCGTTCCTGTGAAACCGATGTGCTGGGCTGGATCTGCGAGGTCGCCGGCGCTCAACGGATGCCGGAGCTGATGTCGGAGTTGCTGTGGAGCCGCATCGGCGCACAATGCGACGCCACCATCGGCGTCGACGCCGACGGCACCGGGTTTTTCGACGGTGGCATCAGCGCCTGCCTCACCGACATGATCCGGTTCGGGTCGCTGTTCTTGCGCGACGGCGTCTCGCTGACCGGCCGGCAAGTGGTGCCGTCGGCGTGGATCGCCGACACCCTCGACGGCGGACCCGACTCGCGTCAGGCGTTCGCCGCCAGCCCCGACGACAACGAGATGCCCGGCGGCATGTACCGCAACCAGATGTGGTTCCCCTACCCGGGCAGCAATGTCGTGTTGTGCCAAGGCATGTGCGGTCAGATGATCTATGTCAACCGCGCCGCGGAGGTGGTCGCCGCCAAGTTATCCACGCAACTGAAGACCCATGAGCCGCACATGTCCGACACCCTGCGCGCCTTCGACGCGGCGGCACGCGAATTGGCTGGACTCCCCGGCTAGTCGACCGCAGTCAGTCGGATATCTCGGCGAGCCGTTCGGCCGAACTCCGGATATTCTGCATGTCTGTCTTGCTTTGGAGCAGCGCACTTTTGGCGGCCTCGATCGCGCCATCAGGATCGGAAGGGAATCGAATGCCCTCACCCCGTTGGCCGGCCGCACTCGCCGTTTCCCTACTGGCCGCCGCGGCACTGCTCAGCACCGCCGGCGTCGCGGCCGCGACCCCCCAAGATGACGCATACCTCGCGCAACTGCGTGCCGTCGGCCTGACTTGGCCGCCGAAAACGGACGAGGCCCTGATCGCCGAGGCGCACGACGTGTGTTACGACCTGACCTGGGGTTGGACGCCGCAACAGATCGCCGACGATCTGCACGCCCGGTTGGACACCAAGGGCGTGACGCTGTTGGACGTCGGGAGCCTGGTCAACGCCGCCCACTCGATCTATTGCCCCGGCAATGTGTGCGACGCCCCCAGCCTTTGCACCTGAGGACCCCCGCCGAGCGACGCAGTAACTGGCTGTAGCGTGACGGCCGTGAAGTCCTCCCGGATGTACTCCTCCGTCGCGCTCGCGGCTTCGGTCGCAGCAACCGCTCTGACGCTCGCCGGAGCGGGCACGGCCACCGCGGCCGGCTCATGTCCGACCGCGGCACCGCAAAACGGTGCAACGCCCGACTGGACGTTGAGCGGTACCACGGGCAGCGTCGCGGTCACCGGATCCACGGACACCACCGCTCCGCTGGTCAAGGTCACCACACCGTTCAGCGTGGGCCAGACCCAGGTGCACACGCTGCAGGCCGGAGACGGACCGGTCGTCTCCAACACCGCCCGCGTCTCCGTCTGCTACATGGGCGTCAACGGGCGTGACGGGTCCGTCTTCGACAGCAGCTACCAGCGCGGCGCCCCCGTCGACTTCCCGCTTACCGGCGTCGTGCCGGGCTTTCAGAAGGCCATCGCGGGACAGAAGGTCGGGTCGACGGTCGCCGTCGCGATGGTCCCCGCCGATGGCTACCCCGAGGGTCAGCCCAGCGCCGGCATCCAGCCCGGCGACTCGCTTGTCTTCGCGATCAAGATCCTCAGCGCCACCGGCTAGCTCGGGCCGCCAAATCCCCTGTGCGGCAGGTTAATCACCTAGCGGCGCGAACATGAGCGCGGGATCGATGCCGAGTTGTCCAGCGACGTGAGTGGTGTCCCAGTACTCACGCCAGTGCGTGATCGCGCCGTCGCGAACCTCGAAAAGCGCGGTGACGTGGAAGGTGACGGCCACGCCGTTCATGGCGTTCACGTCGACTCGTTCGACGACGACGATGTCGTCGTCGGACACGATCGTGCGGATCTCGCTCCCCTCGATCATGCCCGTCGCCAGGGTGTTGTGCTTCTCGAGTTCCGCGCGCGCCGCGTCACGTCCCCGCACCACCGGTGACAGCGGCACGTGCAGCTGCCACACGAAGTCGTCGGCCATGAGTGCGGTCATCGCGTCGACGTCCATGCTCTTGCCGTAAGCGGCGTGTATGAAATCGACCACGATTCTTTCGTTGTCGTTTTTGGTCGCAACGCTTTTCGCCATCTCATTGTCCTTCAAGGGCGGTTACTGTTCGCTATTCGTCGAACTGTAGATGGCAGTCGCTCGAAAAGGCGGTGATATACGAATCGCTTAACGCGGCCTCAGGGCCGAAGCAGCGTGATGATGGTGACGTCGTCGTCGGTATGCCTCGACGCCATCGCGGTCCAGATCCGGGACGCCGTCGCATCGCCCGCCCGGCCGAGGGTCGCCGCCAAGAGATCGAGCCCGTCGTCGATCGACTCGCCGCGACGCTCCACGAGGCCGTCGGAGAACAGGACCAAGCCGTGTCCGGGTTCGACGCTGAACGTGCTGGGGGCATAGCTGACACCCTTGACGCCGATCGGTGGGGAGAGCTTGATGGGCGCCGAGACCGCCTCGCCGACAACGTTGCCGGTCAGGTCCGTCACATACGGCAGCAAGTGGCCGGCCGAGGCGGCCTCCACCCGGCCCGAATCGAGATCGACCCGCGCGGCGATGACCGTGGCGAATGCGCCGGGCAGCATGTGCAGGCAGAACTCGTTGAGCTGTTCGAGCGCCTCGGCCGGTGTGGCGCCGGTGAACAGCTGGGCGCGCAGCGCGTTGCGCAGCGCGGCCATGGTGCCGGCCGCGGCGATGCCGTGCCCGGCCACGTCGCCGATCAGCGCGATCAGCCGGCCGTCGCGGAGCTCGAACGCGTCGTACCAATCGCCGCCGACGTTGTCCCCCGCCGCCGGTTCGTAATGCGCGGACAGGCGCCAGTTGTCGAGGGCGGGGATGGATTCGGGTAGCAGGCTGCGCTGCAGCGTCTCCGCCAGGCGCAGCGCTCCGCGCGTGCGGCGATACAGCGACTCGACCAGCTGGAGTCGCAGGGATCCGGCGGAGTCGGTCTCGCTCAGCGACCAGGGTTCGCTGCGCCCATGCACGATCTCGCGCCATCGGTCGAACGATTTGCGCGGGCTGAGCCGATACTGGTCGCCCTCGCTGATCGCGATCGACTTGTTGTAGGGGTCGCCGCCCCAGTCCACCGAGCGCAGCACCTCTCGGCGGAACCAGATCGCGTATTGCCCGTCGGGCAGATTGAGCGCCAGCGCCCCGGCGGCCACCTGCGGATCCAGCTCGAGCTCCGGCAACGCCCGGGACAGGCACTCGCTGCTCGCGATCTCGTCGTCCACCTCGCGCGCCCAGGCGGCGACGGCGGACACGACTTCGGGCGGCGGAACCGAGCCGCGCATGCGGAAGTCGCCCCCGATGTGGATGACCACGCCGTCGGCGGGCACCAAATCGAGCAGGTCCGGCGCCCCGAGCAACGCCGCCGATAGCGGCTCGCCGTCGTCCAGCGTGGCGGCGGTGAGCTTGGCCAAGATGGCCTGCGCGGCCAGGCGCTTGTGCAGTTGTTCATCCTCGAACCGGTCGACGAGTCGCAGCGACAGAGTCGAGCCGAGGAACTCGGCCGCCGCCCGGGTGCCGAACGGCGGCAGGTGCGGTCCGGTGTAGTGGTGGCAGGCGATCAGCCCCCACAGCCGGCCCTGCCGCAGCAGCGAGATCGACATCGATGCGTGCACACCCATGTTCTGCAGATACTCGATATGGATGGGCGAAACGCTGCGCAGGGTGGCATACGTGAGGTCCAGCGGCGTACTGCTCACCGGGTCGATGCTCGGCACCAGCGGCGCCGGCGCGTAGTCGACGTCGGAAATCAGTCGGATCCAGTTCTTCTCGTACAGTGCGCGCGCCTGCGCCGGGATATCGGTCGAGGGGTAGTGCAGGCCCAGGAAGGAGTTGAGGTCGTCGCGCTTGGACTCGGCCACGACTTCGCCGTTGTACTCCTCGTCGTAGCGATACACCATGACCCGGTCGAAGCCGGTCAGGTCTCGGACGGCGCGTGCCGCGATGGCGTACAGCTCGGTCAGCGTGGCGGCCCGGTTCAATTCCTCGACCGCGCCGCGGACCGCCTGGTAGGTGTTCGGGAAGGAGAACGGCCGCTCGCCGTAAGCGATTTCGAGCTCAACCAACAACACGCCGCCCGGCTCGCGGTGCAGGATCGCGTCGAAGGCCCGCGACTCGCCGCCGACCTCGATGGTGAGCTCGAGCGGGTTGTTCTGGCGCAGACTGCCGAAAGTCTCCGCCGCGCGCTCGATGCGGGTGGCTTGTTCGGAACCGAGCAGCGCGGACAGGTGCCGGCCGAGCACGGCTTCGACGGGACGGTCGAGCAGATCGGCGACGTTGGCGCTGACCTGACGCACTTCGAACGCGGGTTCGTGTACCACCGCGAGCACCCCGCGCGGCTGAATGCTGCCGGGGATGTGGATCGGCTCGCGCGCACAGTTGTCCAGGTCGATGGGAGTGCCGACCGGTACGAGATCGTCGATCGGCTGATCCGCGGACGCCGACGGCGGGACGTGCCGCTCGTCGCCGGTCACGCGAGCCGCTTCGTTGGAGTGGTAAGGGGTAGCAGCCAGACCTCCAAGCTATCAATGTGCGTCGCCGTTCGCCGACTAGGTAAGCCGCGATACGCGCGGCCTGGCAGATTCGCCCGGCAGTGACTTCCCCACGCGCCCAAGAAATTTTCCCCCTTCGACGGCGGTACGCGCCGTCGACCCCGGTCGGCCTCGCCGCGGTGACCGCTCCCGCCGCGCTCACCAAGGTAATCTGAGCAGGTCATGTGCTCGGTCGCCGTCCCAACAACCCGCCGTCTATCGGTCGCGATGAAGCAGGGCTCGGCGGCCGAACACGAGGCCGCCGAGCAGAGCCCATTCATGTCCGAACTGCTCGCCGGCCGGATCGGCGCACCGGGCTACTGCGAGTACTTGCTTCGGTTGCGTGTGGTGTACGCAGCCCTGGAGGACGCCGTGCGGGCCCGCCGTGACGATTCCATGGTTGCCGCGGTGTACGACCCCGCGCTGGAGCGCCTGACTGCTATCGACGCCGACCTCGATCACTGGCTGACCCCGGGTGCCGCACACGAGGTCGACTCCCCCGCGGCGACGGCCTACGCCGAGCGACTCGGCGCCCTCACGTGGGGTGGCGCCCTGGTGGCCCACCACTACACGCGCTATCTCGGGGACCTCTCCGGAGGCCGGGGCATCGGCAAAATCCTCGATCGCACCTTCGATCTTCGGGGCGCGGGACTTGCATTCTATGAATTCCCGGTGCGGCCCAAACCGTATAAGGACGCCTATCGTGCCCGCCTCGACGCGCTGCGT
This sequence comes from Mycobacterium sp. 1245852.3, assembly GCF_001669335.1. NCBI lineage: Bacteria > Bacillati > Actinomycetota > Actinomycetes > Mycobacteriales > Mycobacteriaceae > Mycobacterium > Mycobacterium sp. 1245852.3. The sequence goes on from NZ_LZLL01000182.1 coordinate 23,228, forward strand.
CCCGACGCCGACGAAATCGATCGCATAGTCGGCGAGGTGAAATACGCCTTCGGCCTGAACCAGGCCCTCTTCGATGAACTGTCCGACGGCGTGCCGGACCGTCGGCGCTGAATCACACTTCGGCGGAACCCCAGCGAACCCGTGCGGCAACGAACCAGGTGCCGTCGAAGAGCGCCTCTCCCCCGAGTTCGTCGGCCAGTTGCCGGCCGCCGAGGTAGCGCTTGTAGACGCGGTGACGCGATCCGTCATTCAAGGTCCGCTCTTGCCATTGCTCGGGTTCCACGCCGGCGCGAAGCGCTGAGTCGATGACGATCAGCTCCCCCGCCACCCGGCGTACCTCAGTCAGAAAGGCTTGGCGTTCATCGGCCGGCAGGTGCCCGTAGAAGTGGCCGGTCAAAACGCGGTCGAAGGCCTTGCCCGCGAACGGCAACGACAACGCGTCAGCGACGATCGCCACGCCGTGCGGCAACCGCGATTGGGTCAACTCGACCATCGCAGGGCTTTGGTCCGCTCCCACCACGAGGCCACGCAGATGGCGGGTCAAAAAACCGCTACCGCAAGCAACGTCCAGCGTGCGCGCGGCCGGCAGGTCGGCAACCAAGCTGACCACCCGATCGACCTCGGCGCTCCACCCTGGCCGGTCACGCTGGGCGAAATGCCCTTGTCCTAAATACCATTCGTCGTATTCGGCGGCGCGCCGATCGTAATAGGCTGCGGTATCAGGGTCTCGGGCAAAGGCCGGGGATGTTCGCGACATATCGTCAGTCTTATCGACGCCACCACCGCTGGCCACCCATTTACGCGCGCTGACTCTTCTAATGGGTCAGACCTGGTTGAATCCGCCATCGGCGGTGACGGTGGATCCGGTGGTGAAGCTGGACAGATCGCTGGCCAAAAACACTGCGGCATTGGCGATCTCGGTGGGCTCGGCGAAGCGGCCCAGCGGGATGGTGCCGATGCGGCCGGCGCGGAACTCCTCGATCGAAGCGTCGGGATCGGTCTGCGCGGCCAGCGCGTCGCTGCCGGGGGTGGCCGTGGACCCGGCCACGATGACGTTGACCCGGATGTTGCGGCCGGCGAGTTCGTTGGCCCAGGCGCGGGCCAGGGATCGGACGGCGGCCTTGGTGGCGGCGTAGATGCTCAGCCCGGGGCGGCCGCGGTCGGCGGTGGTGGAGCCCGTCAGAATGACGGAGGCGCCGTCGTTGAGCAGCGGCAGCGCCTTTTGCACGGTGTAGACGACGCCCTTGACGTTGGTGGTCAGCAGCGCGTCGAGGTCGTCATCGGTGATTTCCCCCAGCCGCGCCACCCTCGTCGATCCGGCGTTGGCCATCACGATGTCGAGGCCGGTACCCGCTGCCACGACCTCGGCGTAGAGCCGGTCCAGATCCTCCGGCGTTCCGACATCTCCGCGCACGGCGGTCACGCGAGGGCCCAATGTGCTTGCCGCAGCATCGAGTTCAGGCTGGCGCCGACCCGTGATGAACACCCGGGCGGCACCCTCGGCAAGAAATCGTTCGGCGGTGGCCAACCCGATCCCGGAGTTGGCGCCCGTGATGACAGCGGTCTTGTGGTCGAGCAATCCCATTCGGTTCTCTCCTCGAGTCGGCGTGCCGTCACCGTTGAAACCGCGGCCGCGAATTCGCGCGCGCCGCCGCCTCGATGATGCCGTGGATGACCTGCGCCGACACCATCGCCCCCGTGCGTCCTGCCCGTCGAGCACGGGATCACCGATCGTGAACCCCGAAACCTCACCCGACACGTTCTCATCCGAACTCGTATTCTCTGCAGCATGATCGCCGCCTTGATCCTGACGCCGAGGTCAGCGCGCAGCCCGCTGCGGGCGGCCGGCAAATCCGCGCGCTAGGCCCGGTGCGGACGCGTGGCGGCTCTGGCACTGGCGCTTGCCGGTCTGGCGTTTCTCGACTCGCTCAACGTGCTCAACGTGGGAGTGGTTTCGGCGGTCATCTTCGACAGCCGGCTGGGGCGCCGGTCTCCGCTTCCCGGCGCCTTGAGTTACGTCGCGGGCGTGTTCGCGGTGACGACCACATTCGGCGTGTGCACCGTGCTGGGCATCGGCTTCATCACCGAGGTCCTCGACTTTCACCTGACACCGGCCATTCGTTTCCGGGGCGAACTGCTGCTGGGCATCGCGTTGATCTGCTTGGCCTTCTTTCCGTTGACCGCGCAGTCGTCGGCACCCGGCTGGGCGCTGGCGGCGATGCGGCAACGGCCCTGGCTGCTCGGATTTCTGGGGCTGGCGGTGGGCAGTGGCCAGGCCCCTACCGCCGTGCCCTATCTCACCGGCTTGGCGATGCTCGCCGCGGTGCACCCGCGGCCGCCGCTCTGGCCGTTGGTCATCCTCGTCTACTGGGCCATCGCCCTGTCGCCGCCGCTGCTGATCCTTGCCCTCTCGATGAGAAAAACCATGCGGGCCAAGCGCATTCAGCGCGCGATCGTGCGCGCCCTCACTCGCTACGGGCCGATGTCGGTGCGGCTGTTGTTCCTGGTTTTCGGAACCGGGCTCATCGCCGACGCAATCGTCAACCACAGCGCGCTGTGGTGAGGTGGTACGACTTCTCATCTGATGCACAGCGAGCTGGATTACCTTGTCGCGTGTGACCGATCGCCACGAACGCGCAATGTCCTTCGGCTCGATCGCCGAGGACTACGACGGGCTGCGGCCGCAGCCTCCGCAGCAGGCGGTGGACTGGCTGCTGCCGTCGGACTGCGAGCTGGCCGTCGACGTCGGTGCGGGCACCGGCCTGTTCACCCGCACGCTCGTCGGCCGGGCGGCGCAAGTCGTCGCCGTCGAGCCCGATGCGCGGATGCGAGCGGTGCTGGCCGAGCGGTCCCCCGGAGTTCGCGCCGTGGCGGGCACCGGTGAGTCGATTCCCCTCCCGGACAACTCCGCCGACGCGGTCTTCGTCTCCTCGGCGTGGCACTGGATGGATCCCGACCGGGCCGTCCCGGAGATCGGCCGCGTGCTGCGCGACCGCGGTCGGTTCGGGCTGATCTGGACCAGTCGCGATCGCGACGTGGACTGGGTCCGCGACCTCGAGGTGCTGCCCAAGGACGACACGTCCGAACTGGATGCGCCCGACCGCTTCCGCCGGCGCCACGAGAACGTCGTACTGCCGGATCCGCAGATATTCCACAACGTCGCGCGCGAGACGTTCGATTTCGTGCGCACGATGACGGTCGACGACATCGTCGCGATGCTCGCCACCTACAGCCGGGTGATCATCGCCTCCCCCGACGACCGCGCGCAGCGGCTCGACAACGCCCGAGCCATCTTGACCGAGCGTTTCCCCGGCGCCGACGTGATCGACGTCCCCATGCAGTCCCGGTGCTGGCGCGCCGATCGGATCGCCCGCGGCCGCTAAGCGCCGCTTGGACGTTCCTTTTGCCGATGTCGTAGACAGCGGGGGGTTAAGCGCGTAACTTCTGCCGCATTCACTTAGGAGACGCAATGACGGTGCAATCCGTATTGGCCGAGGTCCGAGAAATCCCCGGTACCGGTGACGTGATCCCGATCTTCGATCCCTCCACCGAGGAACAGATCAGCCAGTTCACCGACGGCGGTACCGAAGCCGTCAACGAGGCGGTCGCGCGCGCGAAAGCGAGCGCCGAGTCCGAAATATGGTCCGGGAAGCCCGATTACGAGCGAGCCAAGGTCCTGTGGCGGGTCGCCGACCTGATCGACGAGAACGCCGAGCTGCTCGCCGAGCTCGAAATGCTCAACGCCGGAATGTATCCCGCTCAAGCGCAGATGCAGGTGAAAATCGGCGCCGAGTGGTTCCGCTATTACGCCGGCTGGTGTACCAAGATCGACGGCATTGCGCGCGATGTGAACACCGGCGGCCTGACCGGCGTCGATTCGCACATGCACACGTATACGGTGCGCGAGCCCTACGGCGTGGTCGGGCTGATTTTCCCGTGGAACGGCCCCGTGTTCAATTTCTGCGCCAAGCTTGCGCCGTCGCTGGCGGCCGGGTGCAACAGTGTGGTGAAACCCGCTGAGGAGACGCCACTTTCGGCGCACGTGCTGATGCGCCTGCTGGCCGAGGCCGGGATCCCGGACGGGGTGGCCAACCTGGTCAACGGATACGGACACACCGTCGGCGCGGCGATCACCGCGCACCCCGACGTGGAGAAGGTCGCCTTCACCGGCTCGACAGAGGTGGGCCGCGCGATCGTGCACGCCGCGGCCGACAGCAACCTCAACAAGGTCACCCTCGAGCTCGGCGGCAAGTCACCGGTGCTGATCTTCGACGACGCGAAACTGAAGAAGGCCATCCCGATGTCGGCGTTCGGCACGTTCGTCCACTCGGGGCAAGCATGCGTGTGCGGTTCCCGCATCCTGGTGCAGCGTGGCGTGTACGACCAGGTCGTCGAGGGCATGGCGAAGGTGGCGGATGCCATGAAGATGGGCGGCCCCAACGAAGAGGGGACCATGAGCGGACCGCTGATCAGCCAGAAGCAGCTCGACCGGGTGCTGGGCTACCTGGAGCAGGGCAGGTCCGACGGCGCGGAAATCGTCACCGGCGGCCACCGCCTCGATCGCAAGGGCTACTTCGTGCACCCGACGGTCGTCACCAACGTCGATCCCGACACCAGCCGGCTGTTCCAGGAAGAGATCTTCGGGCCCGTCGTCACGGTCCTGCCCTTCGACGACGAGGACGAGGCCGTCGCGTTGGCCAACAACAGCACCTACGGGCTGGCCGCCACGGTGTGGACCAAGGACCTCGCCCGCTCCCATCGACTGGCCAAGCGGCTGGCGGCCGGAACCGTCGGGCTCAACTGCGCTTTTCCCTACGACCACTCGATGCCCTTCGGCGGCTACAAGCAGTCCGGCTGGGGCCACGAGTCAGGCAAGGCCGGCATCGAGACCTACCTACAGACCAAGATCGTCTGGGCACAGATGTAGCGGCCTCACGCCTGCGGCCCCTCCGGCGGCCAGACCGTCCCGGGCGACGCCTCGCCGGGGCTCTCGAAATCGCCGCGAGACAGCGGCACCCACCGCTCGCTCGGTGCGGGCTGCTCCGACGACGGGAAGTCGCGCAGACTGCCGGTCGGCTTGGCGTCCCACTTGGCGAACGTCAGCGGCGTCTGCAGCCAGGCGTGCAGCAGGTTGTAGGCCGACTCGAGCGAATCGATGTGAGTGCGCTCCCAGCCATGGCTGCCGTCGAGGCCGAAGCCGACCAGCGCGGCGCGGGTGTTGGCACCCGCCTCGATCGCCGCCGCGGCATCGGACCGGTAGTAGCGAAAAACGTCGCGGGCGAACGGGATTCCCTGCTCGCGGGCCAGCCGGCAGAGTTTGCGGGTGAGGTGGTAGTCGAACGGGCCATGCATGTCGGCCATCGGGATCGTCACGCCGTCCTCGAGGGAATGCTGGCCGGGCGCGCACACCGCGTTGTCCACCGAGACCAGCTCGGCGACGTCGGCGGGCAGGCCGTGACTGGCCCCGTGGCCGACCTCCTCGGTGATGGTGACCATGATCGTGGTGCGGTGCGGCAGCACCACCTTGTTCTCGGAGAAGTTCTTGGCCAGCGCGAGCGCTATCGCGACGCCCGCCTTGCCGTCCAGATGGCGTGAGACGATGAAGCCGTCGGCGGTGAGCTCGGGGCTGGTGATCAACGCCACGAAGTCACCGACCTGCAGGCCGAGCCGAACCAGGTCCTCGCGCGAGGACACTTTCCGGTCGATGCGGACCTCGACGTGCTCCCAGTTGGTGGGTTGTGTGTCGATCTCATCGCCGAACGCGTGCCCGCTGGCCTTGAGCGGCATGACCGTGCCGGTGATGAACTCATCGGGGTCGTCGATAAAAATGCGCACCCGGGCGCCCGCGGCGAACCGCGCCGAAAAGGTGCCGACCGGGACCAGTTGAAGGCGGCCGTTGTCCTTCAGGTCGCTGACCATGCAGCCGATGGTGTCGGAGTGAACCACTATGGCGCGGTCGATGGTCGCGGACTCACCCGGCAGTTCGGCGGTCAGCGCGCCGCGCCGGGTCAGCGTGAACGGCACCCCGAAGTGGTCGAAGATGTCGCCGATCACCTGCATCACCGCATCCGTGCGTCCCGACGGGCTCGGGGTCTGCAGCAGCGCCAGCAGGGTGTCGATCATCCAGGTGCGGTCGGCCTCGGCCATGGCCGCGATCTGGCCCACGTTATCTCCTCTCGAGTCGCCTCCGAACGCGTTCAACCTACCGTGTGAGCGGCACCGAACGCCCGTCGCGGCGGGCGCCGCACCACGGCTGCGGGCGTTCGATATGTCCGCTGCCCCTAAGAAGCGGATTCCATCTGGGCGATCAGATCCGCGAGGGTGAGGATGCGCTGGGCGTCGCGCACATGCAGGCTCTCGATCATGCGGCCGTCGACGGTGATGACGCTGGTGCCGGACGCCTGCGCCTGCTCGTAGGCCGAGACGATCTTGCGGGCGTCCTCCACTTCCTTGTGTGAGGGACCGAACAGCTCGTTGGCGGCGGCGATCTGCGACGGGTGGATCAGGGTCTTGCCGTCGAAGCCCATCTCGCGGCCTTGCCGAGCCTCGGCCCGGAATGCGCCCTCGTCGGTGATGTCGTTGAACACGCCGTCCAAGATGACCTTTCCGGCCGCCCGGGCTCCCAGCAAGGCCAAGCCGAGGGCGGGCACCGCGGGTGCGCGCCCGGGCACGTGCAGGCCGTGCAGCTCGTTGACCAGGTCGTTGGTACCCACCACCAAACCGGCCAGGCGATCGCTGGCCGACGCG
>NZ_LZLL01000183.1:0-3950 GCF_001669335.1 Mycobacterium sp. 1245852.3
CGCCGAGCGGGCCGGCAGCATCGCGCTGCAGACCCGTCAGCGCGTCGTCGGCGTGGTGGAGAACATGTCCGGCCTCACCCTGCCCGACGGTTCCACGCTGCAGGTGTTCGGCGAGGGCGGCGGCCGGCAGGTGGCCGAGCGGCTGACCCGTGCGGTGGGCGCCGACGTGCCACTGCTGGGTCAGATCCCACTGGATCCCGAGCTGGTGGCCGCGGGCGACTCCGGCACGCCGCTGGTGCTGAGCGCGCCCGATTCGCCGGTCGGCAAGGCGCTGCGCGGGGTGGCCGACAGCTTGTCGTCGCGCAAGCGCGGGCTGGCCGGCGTATCGCTCGGGCTCGATCCGACCCGGCGCTGACGGTTCAGGTCGCGTCGGTATCGAACGGCGTGTGACCGCCGGACTGCTGTTCGGCCGCCAGTGCCTGGCCGTTCGCGGCGGGCGGGGCCGGGTGCGGGGCTTGCGGCGGGGCGCCGTTCGCCGGTTTGTCGAAGGCTCCGGTCAGGAACGAATCATCGCCGTCCAGCAGATGCTTGGTCAGCGCCGCGCGCGGTGTCATGCCCCGCAGCTTCTGCAGCTCGCTCAGCGGAACGCGCAGATCGTCGAACTCGGGGCCGAGGTCCTCACGCAGCTGACTGGTTACCCCGCTGAGGTAGTCGCGCGCCTGACGCAAGGCGTTGGACGTCCACCGGATGGCACCCGGCAGCCGCTCTGGCCCGAGGACCACCAGCCCGACCACGACGAGGACGAGCATGTGCTCCCAGCTCAGGCTGCCGAACATCAGCTTTGGTCAGGGTCTGGCTTGACCGTCAGCGTGACGTGCCGGCCGTCGCGGACGACCTCGATCGGCGAGTCCTGGCCAATGGTCAACTGCCGCACCGCGACGACGAACTCGTCGGCGTCGGCGACCTTGCGATTGCCGACCTTGACGACGACGTCGTTCTCCAGGACGCCGCCCTTCTGCGCGGGGCTGCCGGCCTTGACGTTGGCCACCTGGGCGCCGGAGGCGATCGCGTTGCTCACCGACCGGGTGCTGACCCCCAGCGTCGGGTGGACGATCTTGCCGTCCTTGATCAGCGTCTGGGCGACCTGCTTGGCCTCGTTGATCGGGATGGCGAAGCCCAGCCCGCTTGCGCTGTCGGACAATGACTTACCGGCGGTGTCGATGCCGATCACCTGGGAGTCCATGTCGATCAGCGGGCCGCCGGAGTTCCCGTGGTTGATCGACGCGTCGGTCTGCAGCGCGTCGATCACGGTGTCGGTGTCCGAGCCCTCGCCCGACAGCGGCACCGGCCGGTGCAGCGCGCTGATGATGCCGTGCGTGACGGTGCTGCGCAGCCCCAGCGGCGCACCCGCGGCCAGCACCTCGTCGCCCACCCGCACCTTGTCGGAATCACCGAGGCGCGCCACCGACAGGTTGTCGACGTTGTCGACCTTCAGCACGGCCAGGTCGGTCTTGGGGTCGCGGCCCACCAGGTTCGCCGGCACCTCTTTGCCGTCGTTGAAGACCACGGTCGTCTTGAACTGGCTGGGGTTGTTCGCCGCCTCGGAGATGACGTGGTTGTTGGTGACGATGTAGCCGCGGCCGTCGATGACGACGCCGGAGCCCTGCATGCCTTCCTGGTCGCTCTTGGACTCGATGGTCACCACGGCGCCCGCCGTCGCGGCCGCAACCTTGGCGAACCGGCCGGCCGGGCCTTCGCCGTTGCCGCTGGTGGACAGCGTCACCTTCGAGGTGGTGAAGGCCTCGGCGACTTCGGCCGTCTTGCGGCCGATCACCCCGCCGAGCACCCCGATGACCAACGCGATCAGCAGCAGGACCAACAACGCGAGGTAGGACACCTTGCCGCCGAACAACACGTCGCGCACGCCCAGTTTGCCGCCGTAACCCAGGGCGGTACCGGAACGCGACGGCGGCACCGCCGGCGTGCCCAATGCGGCCGCGGCGCCCGGGTCTCGCCAGGGGTCGTCGAGCTCGTCGGGCCCCACACCGTCTTTCTCGGCTGCCAGCGCATTGGCGTCCACCGGGTGGCGCTGCAGCGAATCGGGGCTGCCGTCCGGCCGGTGGAACGCCTCTTGCAATACGGGGTCGGCCGGTCGGTCGCTGGGCCGGAATTCGGCCTGGTCGCGGTACTTCTGCGGACGGACCCGTTCGGCCACGAACGACCCGCGCAGCCCCTCGGGACGACCGAACTCCCGGCGCGACGCGGGGTCGACCGGCGGACGCGAGATGGGGCGCGGCGCTAAGCGGTTGCCGCTGTCTTTTGCTTGGTCGTAGCCTTGGTCGGAGGTCACGTTGTCCCTTTTGGATCCTCTGCTTGAGCGCTCGAGACGGGCCTTTGCCGGGCGAAACACGCGGCACCGGCGTTGTCCGTGTCCACCCTAGTATCCATGGCCCGCCATCGGTCGGCATGAACGCGCGCGGGGGACGCCTCGAAGGGGCGGGGCGCCGATCGGCTACCGGCGCTTGCGCCGCTCCCGGCCGTCCCGATCGGCGAACCGGTCGGCGGCCACGGAGGAGTCGTCGGGCGACTCGTAGGGAATGTCGGCCAGCATGCCGAGCAGGGTGCTGGGGATGCGGATGGGGCGCGAATCGCGCAGCGCCGCGCGGGCCCGGCTCTGGTCCTCGACCTCGGCCGCGCACTGGGCGCACAACGACAGATGATGCGCGGCGCGCAGATGGGCGTTCATCCGCAGCTCGCCGTCGACGAACGCCGCGATCGCTTCGACGGACAGGTGCTCGGTGGAGCCGAACTGGCGGGGGGCGCCGATGGGCGCGTCACTCTGGGAGGCGAACTGAGCGGGGAGCCAGGAGAACGCGCGGCGGAACACATGTCCACGATCGGGCATCACCAACTCCTCGCCACTCATTTCTTATTGCCGCCTTATGTCGAATGTAGCGCGACAGGCCGCGCGATACCGAGGGTAAGGCCGCAAAGCGGCTGAATAGCTGCCCGAACGTTAGGCGGGCGACCGGTGATTACGCCGACTTGGCGCGCGCCACGTCGTGGTCGGGGTGCGCGGCCAGGTAATCCCGCAGCGCCTGGCGCCCGCGGTGGATGCGGCTGCGCACGGTGCCCAGTTTGACGCCCAACGTGGCGCCGATCTCCTCGTAGGACAGGCCCTCGATGTCACACAGCACGACGGCGGCGCGGAATTCCGGCGGCAGCGAATCGAGCGCGGCCTGCAGGTCCGGGCCCAGCCTGGAGTCGTGGTAGATCTGCTCGGGGTTGGGCTCGTCGGCGGGCACCCGCTCGTAATCCTCGGGCAACGCCTCCATCCTGATGCGCGAGCGCCGGCGCACCATGTCGAGGAAGAGGTTGGTGGTGATGCGGTGCAGCCAGCCCTCGAACGTCCCGGGCTGGTAGTTCTGCACCGACCGGAAGACCCGGATGAAGGTCTCCTGGGTGAGGTCCTCGGCGTCGTGCTGGTTGCCCGAAAGCCGGTAAGCCAGCCGGTACACGCGGTCGGCGTGCTGGCGCACCAACTCGTCCCACGACGGCATGGCCGCCTTGTCCCCGGTCGCGTCGAACACCGCGGTGCCGTGCGGCGCGTCGGACGGCTCCACCCACTCGTCGGCGGGGAGCCCCTGCGCGTGCGACATGCTGGAGGGGCTGAGAAGCGTGGTGATGATCGAATCCTCCGAATCGGGCGTGCCAAGTAGTGACACTTCGTCACTGGCGGCAACAGGTAGTTCCCAGTCGGTATTCCCGGTCCAACGCCCTCCGCGATCCATAGGGCTACCGTCGCGTACCGGAGTATGTGCGGTATATGAACAGTCTGAGCTGAACCTGAGAAACCGTATCGTTACCTGCGCTGTGCAGGAGATATCCATCGCGCAGTGACCTTAAACGCATCGGCACAGTTGGGCGTGTCACCCCGATCGGACTCAGGCGCGCCTGCCGGACCGCGCGGCGAAGTGGAATACGCTGCGGGCATGGACGGCACCGACGCA
>NZ_LZLL01000184.1:0-821 GCF_001669335.1 Mycobacterium sp. 1245852.3
CGCGGTGTCTCCGACTATCCGGTGATCGGCCTGGAACTGCGGGTCTCGGTGCCGCCGGGCGCGGACGCCGCGCTGCGGACCGCCCTGAACCGGGTGTCCAGCGAGGAACAGGTCGACGTGGCCGTCGAGGACTACAGCCTGGAACGACGGGCCAAGCGGCTCATCGTGTTCGACGTCGACTCGACGCTGGTGCAGGGCGAGGTGATCGAGATGCTGGCGGCCCGGGCGGGCGCCGAGGGCAAGGTCGCCGCGATCACCGACGCCGCGATGCGCGGCGAGCTGGACTTCGCGCAGTCGCTCGAGCAGCGGGTGGCGACCCTGGCGGGGCTGCCCGCCAGCGTGATCGACGAGGTCGCCGACCAACTGGAACTGATGCCCGGCGCCCGGACCACGCTGCGCACCTTGCGCCGGCTGGGCTATCACTGCGGCGTGGTCTCCGGGGGATTCCGGCGCATCATCGAGCCGTTGGCGCACGAGCTGATGCTGGACTACGTCGCGGCCAACGAGCTCGAGATCGTCGATGGCAAACTCACCGGCCGGGTGGTCGGCCCCATCGTCGACCGGGCCGGAAAGGCCACGGCCCTAAGGGATTTCGCGCAGCAGGCCGGGGTGCCGATGGCGCAGACCGTCGCCGTGGGCGACGGCGCCAACGACATCGACATGCTGGCCGCCGCCGGGATGGGCATCGCGTTCAACGCCAAGCCCGCGCTGCGTGAGGTCGCGGATGCGTCGCTGAGTCACCCCTACCTGGACACCGTGTTGTTCCTGTTGGGTGTGACCCGTGGCGAAATCGAGGCCGCCGACGCGATCGACGGCGAGGT
>NZ_LZLL01000185.1:0-2330 GCF_001669335.1 Mycobacterium sp. 1245852.3
GGTTGCCGAACCGGTCCCGCGACCGGGACAGCCGAGGTGCGTCAGCTCGACCTGCAGGACCTGTCCTCGGTGCGGCGCTTTGCCGAGGGCGTCGACAAGGTCGACGTCCTGATCAACAACGCCGGCATCATGGCCACCAAGCACGCGGTGACCGTCGACGGGTTCGAGGGTCAGATCGGCACCAACCACCTCGGCCACTTCGCCTTGACCAACCTGCTGTTGCCCAAGTTGACCGACCGCGTGGTGACGGTGTCCTCGCTGATGCACCACTTCGGCTACATCAGCCTCAAGGACCTGAACTTTCAGTCCCGGCCGTATTCTGCCTGGCTGGCCTACAGCCAATCGAAGCTGGCCAACCTGTTGTTCACCAAGGAGCTGCAGCGGCGGCTGGACGGCGTCCCCGCAGCGCTGCGGGCCCTGGCCGCCCACCCCGGCTGGTCGCACACGAACCTGCAGGGCAACTCCGGCCGGAAACTGGGTGACGCGGCGGTGCTGGCCGTCGACCGGATCGTGTCCACCGACGCCGACTTCGGCGCCCGCCAGACGCTGTACGCGGTCTCGCAGGATTTGCCGGGCGACACCTTCGTCGGGCCGCGGTTCGGGCTGTACGGCCGCACCCAGTCCACGTGGCGGAACTGGCCGGCAAAGCGCGCGGGCACCGCGAGTGCGCTGTGGGAACTGTCCGAGCGGCTCACCGGGACGAAGTTCCCGCTCTGACGCCGTGTTCGCTGGCCCGGTGACCTTCGACGCGCCGGTCGTCCGGGTGGTGGCTAGATTGGATGGGTAGCGCCATCGCACCCAGCCAGGAGGTAATGCCATGTCGGACGCGCATCTGGCGGCCATTATCGCCCTGTGTGCCGCGCTGGCGTCCGCGATCGGCAACGTGGTGCGGCAGCGTTCCGCGCAGGAGGTCACCGACAAACGGGTGGGCCACCTGACGTTGTTCGGCATGTTGCTGCGCGACAAGCGTTGGTGGCTGGGCGGTTTGGGGGACATCGGCAGTTACGTGCTGCTGGCCGCCGCGCTCGACAAGGGCTCGGTGTTGCTGGTGATGTCGTTGCAGGTCACAGCCCTGCTGTTCGCCCTCCCGATCTATTCGCGGATGACCGGTAACCGGATCACCCGCCGGGAGTGGACCTGGGCGCTGGTGCTGGCGGTGGCGTTGGCGGTGCTGATCGCGGTCGGGGACCCGACCGGCGGCCAGCAGCGGGCGCCGCTGCACATCTGGATCGTGGTCGCCGTGGTGATCGGCCCGCTGCTGTTGCTCGGGCTCCTGGGCGCGCGGATCTGGGCGGATCGCCCGGTCGCGGCGCTGCTGTTGGCGGCGGTCGCCGGCACGTTGCTGGCGGTGTTCGCCGTGCTGATGAAGGGCGTGGTGGACATCCTGGAGCACCACCCGGGTCAGGTGTGGGTGTCATTCGAGCTGTACGCGCTGGTGTTCTGCGGGGCGGCGGGAATGGTCTATCACCAATCGGCGTATCGAGCCGGCGCGCTCACCGCGTCGCTGCCGACGATCATCGTGGCGAAGCCGGTGGTGGGCGGCATCCTGGGCATCATCGTGCTCCGCGAGACGTTGGCAGCCGGCGGCTGGGAATGGTTTGTGCTGGCGGCCACGCTGGTTGTGGTGATCGTCGCGACGGTCGGGTTGGCTCGCGGTGAGGCCGCCTCGATGTCGGCCGGCGCGGGCCGGGACGTGAAATCCAGCGCGCGGCCGCCGGCGACCACCCAGGCCTGACAGAGGCCGAAACTGGTTGTACGAAACGCGTTCTCACGACGCCGGCGTCCGCTTTACGGATTGATGGTGTTGTCGCCGACCTGGCGGCCCCAGACGTATTCGATGGCATAGGGCGATCCGGTGTCCAGGTGGTTGTAGGGCGCGATGCTGTTGCCGGTGTCCATGATCAGCTCGGGCGCCGGCCACAGATCGCGGGTGACCTTCTGCCAGCAGCCAGGAGCGCCGCCCGGCCCGCCGCGCGCGTTCACCCGCGGCAGGTTCTCCGGCCAGATGTACGGGTTGGGTGCGCCGCCGACGACTCCGGCGATGCCGCCGACCAACGACGCCAGGACGGGCACCGCGGACACCGGGTTCGCGATCAGTCCCAGCCCGGAGAGCACCTCGGTGTCCATGTTCAGCGAGTAGCCGTTGAAGCCGCCCTCGGCCGCCCCGGTGGCGGGCAACGCATCGTGTTCGCTGCGCATCAGGCAGTAGATTTCGGGGCTGTAGGTGTCCAGCAGCTGCGCCGTCGGCACCAGGTCGGCGGCGCCGCGCGCCAGATACGGCCCACCCTTGTTGAACAGCTCGGCACCGGTGTTACCAAACCCGGCCGCCG
>NZ_LZLL01000186.1:0-19764 GCF_001669335.1 Mycobacterium sp. 1245852.3
TCTGGGCGTGCACCTCGAAGCGGCCCGCCATCGCCCGCATCTCGTGCGGGTCGGTCATAAAACGTGTTGCCATGTCGACTGTCTCCTATCTTGAAGCTTCAGTTCGCCGAAGTCTTAACAGTTGTATTTGATGCAGTGGTGGCCGAGTTGTAAACAGGTTACGGCCTGCCGGTTAATTGCTCGCCTCAATTGGGTGACATGTACCCCCTTCTTCCCATATCACCGGACCTTCTAGACGACGACCTGCTTGGGCATGACGATCGGCTTGAAGCCGTACCGCGGGCCGGACCCGTACGCGCCGGCACCCTTTGCCGCCGCCGCCATTCCGGGCATGCCGGGCATCGCGCTGACCGGCTCGGCCGCCTCGGACGCGACGGTCCAACCCGAGCCCTCGAGCGGGGCGGTCGCCGAAACCAGTTGCGTCGCCGGGGCGGCCGCGGACCAACCGGGCGGCACCGACAGGCGGCCGACCATGGAGGCCTCCCCGACGGCCGCCGATGTCGCGGCGCCCAGGCCGCCCACCGGCCTCACCGAGTTGACGATGGTGCCCTCGGTGATGCCCGCAACACCATCGGGCGCCACGTCGCCGACGGCGATGGCCGGCACGGCGCCCAGGGTGTGACCCAGCGATACCGCGGTCGGAATGGTGTTCATGACGAACCAGGCCGCGGTGTTGACGCCGCCATTAATGGCGTTGAACACGGCCGGCGTGCCAAGGAAGTTGTCGATCGAGTCCAGCAAGTTGCTGTTGGCGTCAGGCAGCGACAGCGCATCCGCGAGCGGCGCATCCAACGCCTGGACCGTGCCATTCGCCGTGTTGCCGGCCAGCGCAGCGTTGTCGACGGCCGAGGCGGCCGCCGGGTCGGTGGTCGAGGTCAACGGCGTCACCGGCGTGAGCACCCCGGCCGCCGCCGAGGCCGCCTGGTACGCGGCCATGGCGGCGGCGTCCTGGGCCCAGTACTCGGCATACAGGGTGTCGAGCGCCACGATCGCGGGCGTGTTCTGGCCCAGCACATTCGAGGCGACGAGCGCCGCCTGCGTGGCCCTGTTCGTGGCGATCACCGGCGGCGGCACCACCGCCGCGAACACCGCCTCGAAAGCCGCCGCGGACGCCGTGGCCTGCGCGCTCGCCTGCTCGAGCGTCGACGCCGTCTCGGTCAGGTAGGTGACGATGGGCTGGGCCGCCGCCGCGGCCGCCGCCGAGCCCCCGCCCGTCCACTGCTCGCTGGTGAGCAGCGAGATGATCGACTCCCACTGCGTGGCCGTGGTGCTGATCTCGGCGGCCAGGTTGGCGTAGGCCGTCGCGGCAGCCATCAGGGGCGCGGCGCCCGCACCGGAGTAGATGAGCGAGGAGGTGATCTCCGGGGGTATTGCCGCAAAACTTAGAACCATTTTTGTCCCGCTCCTTATTTTGTCTGTTCGAATGCGACGTCTGGGGTGACCGCTGCTTAGACGGCCGTGGGCTTCGGCATGACGATCGGCTTCACGCCGTAACGCGGCGCACCGAAGCCGGCGCTGCTGCGCGCCGCCGAGGCCATTCCCGGCATCCCGGGCACGACCGTGCCCGCGCCGGCCTGCGGCGCGGCGGCGGTCCAGCCCGCCGTTTGGATCGCGCTGACCGGCGTGGCCACCGGTGCCGACGCGCCGGCCCAGCTCGGCGGCACTGCGAGGTTGCTGACCATGGTCGCCGAGCCCATCGAGGCGACCGGCATTGCGCTCATGCCGCCCGCGCCGCCTGCCGCGACGGTGGTGGCGCCGAGCCCGGGCGAGGCGGCGACATCCGCGGCCAGTCCGGCGCCCGCGGCGTCACCAGACGTGTCGAGCAGACCACCACCGGCGAGCCCGATCAGGTCGGACGCGGCCGAGGCCCAGTTGCCACCACCGATGTTCAAGATGTTGGCGCCGTTACTCGACAGGCCGAAGATCCCGCCGAGCATCGCCGGGTTGGTGTTGTTGCCGGTGCTACCCAGCAGGTAGGAGAGCCAGTCGAGAGGAGTGCCTGAAGAACTGGCGTTCGCCGCGGCGTCGAGCGGAGAGGCCGTCAGGTTCGACAGCACGGCCTGGCTCGCGTTGACGGCCTCGGTGTCGCCGTAGGCGTTGGAGCTGACCCCCAGGGTGCTGGCGTACTGCTCCAGCAGCGTCTGCGCCTGGGCCGCGAGGGTCTGATAGGTGGTGCCGTAGGTCGAGAAGATTGCTGCCTGCTGGGCCGAGACCGGGTCGGCCGCCGCGGGAGCAATCACGGTGGTCGCCGACGCAGCGCCCGCGTTCTGCGCTGCCAGGTTGGTGTTGATCCCGCTGAGCAGCTGCTGCGCGGCTAACATCTCTTCGGTTTGTGTCGTCAGAAATGACATCCGTTGCTCCTAGTGTTGGAACGGACCGACCCCCTACGGCGAGCCGGCCTGTGTGTTTACGCCACGTCCCCTGTGCGTTGGGGAAAGGCTAGCTATCCACCGACCCCACGTTCCCGCCGAAAAGGCACACGTGACAGCCGTTTACGGCTTCTTAACGCCGAGTGTCGTAGTTTTAACAAGCTTCTGTCGGGCGATACCGGGACGTCATCTGAGCTCGGGCGGCGCAACAGGAAACCGCGCGCGGCGCGCGGATCTTAGCGGACGGCCGTCCGAGCCGCACGTTAGACATGTGGCAAATGGCGGTCCGGCGATAGCGCCGACGGGTCGCTGGCGTGTACCGGCGCCCCGGCGGCTCGACGTTCGGCCGCAGACGTGCCAAATCCCCAAGCGCCCGTTGACGTTCGACCGTGGCCGGAATTCCGGGCGAGTCCAATCGACCCGAATTGCGGTTCCGGCCGCGCCAGCGCGCGGCGGTGTCACGCAAACTGGCCAGAGCTTGCGCTGGGTGCCCGAATAGCGTGCCGCCGGGCCCGCTGTGACGCACATGACGCCATGGCCGTCGCGGACCGCGGACCTTTGCTCCCGGCGGTTAGGTGGTGTGGCTCCCGGTGTCAGGTAGCAAACCCGCGAGCGGTGAGGCGGAGTGAGAGACCAGGCTCCGGAAATTCAGGGCTGTGAGTGGCCGCCAACAGCGGCAGCGGCACCACGACGACGGTGCCGCTGCCGCTGTTGGTGGCCCCTACAATTTGCTGCGGTTTTGCGGGCAGTACGCCGCGACCGCCGCTCCGACGATGATGTTGGCGCCGCCGTTGCTCAACCCGAGCGACTTCTTCACATCGCCGATGGTCTGAGCCGCGGTGTCCCCGCCATCGAAGTCCGTGCACACGGCATGCCCGACATTGATCATCGATTGGTCGGCGCCATCCGCCCAGCTGAGTCCGCGCAAATGCAGTGTCTGCAGGTACTGGTCATCCGCGGGGTCGGCACTCGCGATCGGCGCGGCGACCATGCCGACGACGCCGGCCACCGCGATAGCGACCGGCGCGGCCCACCGTGCCGTGATTCTCACTCGTCGACTCCTCCGGGCCAATTCGTGCGTGCAGGAATCGAATCCTAATTGCGTCCGGCAAATCTGTCTCGACGAGTTAACCAGGCGTTTCTCCTCGCCCGGATATCGGCGAAGGCTTGTAAGTTGGTCGCCACCGCCAAACAAGGCAGCAAAACCCGCCCGTTGCGAAGGAGCCAGCGCCGTAGTGACCGACGATCCGCGGGGTGACGCCGTCTCCCGCCAATACGATCGGTGGGAGTATCCGCCCCCGGTGGCCGACCTCGCGGCGTGGTGCGAAAGCCACTGGGATTGGTTCGATCCGTTCTGGGCTCACCGGGTGTTGTGGCCGGACCGCGACTACAAGCCGGACCTCGACATCCTGATCGCGGGTTGCGGCACCTTCCAGGCCGCCCTGTTCGCTTTCAAAAATCCCGGCGCGACGGTGGTCGGGATCGACGTCAGCCAGAATGCGCTGAACCAGCACAACCGGCTCAAGGACAAGCACGGGCTGCAGAACTTGGAGCTGCACCTGCTGCCGATCGAAGAGGTGTCGGCGCTCGGGCGCGACTTCGACCTGATCGTTTCCAGCGGAGTCCTGCACCACATGGCCGACCCGCTGGCCGGGCTCACTGCGCTGGGCGCGTGCCTGCGCCGCGACGGGGCGCTTGCGGTCATGCTGTACGCCAAGTACGGCCGGATCGGCGTCGAAATGCTCGAATCGGTGTTTCGCGACCTCAAGCTGGCGCAGGACGACGCGTCGGTCCAACTGGTCAAAGAGGCCATCGCGATGTTGCCGGCCGACCACCCGGTGCGCGGCTACCTCAAGGCGGCCCGCGACCTGGTCTCCGACGGCGCCCTGGTCGATACCTTCCTGCATCCCCGGGCGCGCAGCTACACCGTTGCGGAATGCCTCGACCTGGTCGCCGCCGCCGGACTCGCGTTCCAGTCATGGTTTCACAAGTCGCCGTACTACTCGCACGAGATGCTCACGCCGGCAAGCGGATTCCAGTCGGCGCTTGGCCGATTGCCCGAGGTCGAACTGTGGTCCGTGATGGAGCGCCTGCAGCCGGCGAACGCCACCCATTTCTTTCTGGCCTGCCGCCCCGAGCGCCCCACGGAGCAGTACACGATCGATTTCGCGTCACCGGCCTCATTCGATTACGTCCCGCTGCTGCGCACGGCGTGCCTGTTGTCCGGCGACGAAATCCATTGGCCGGGCGGCAAGCAAAAGCTGAACCCGGCCCAGTTGCCCTTCGTGCAACACGTCGACGGCCGCCGTACTATCGCCGAGATCATCGAATCCGTGGGACGCGCAGGTGCCGTCCCCGATGAGCACCGGGCTCTGCTGCGAGATTTCGGCCACAAGCTGTTCCAAGGGTTATGGCGGTTGGACTTTCTGGCCATGGCGCTGAACGCCGACCCGGCCGGATAGCCGGTCCCCGGTCGGCTACATTCGCGACGGGCCCCCATAGCCCAATTGGCAGAGGCAGCGGACTTAAAATCCGCCCAGTGTCGGTTCGAGTCCGACTGGGGGCACTAAAAATTGGCTGGACGTCGCTGTCCATTACCCAGAGCAGTCGGCCCGCCCCCGAGTGGGTCACGGGCCGCTGCTTCGTCGGAGAGTATGCCTGGGACGGGTGATCAGGCCGTCGCCGCCACCTTCTTGCCGAAGATGCGCTCCAGCGCCGCGGTGTCGCCGTATGCCTGCACCCGTACGGTGCGACCGTCGCGCACCGTGAATACCGTTGCTGCGTCCGTGGTTTCGCCGGCCACGGTGGTTTGGCCGAGCATGATTACCAAGTCGCCGTCCGCGAGCATGCGCTCGCTCGTGACAGAAGCTTGCTTCTCACTCATCTTGGCCAGCAGCTCTGCTATTTCCTGCTTGCCGTGGTAGGTGCCGCTGATGGCGCTGTCGCCCGGTTGGATCCACTCGACGTTCTCATCGAACAGGCTCATCACCGTGTCGCCGTCACCAGCGTTGAAGGCTTCGTAGCCCTTCTTGATCAGCTTCATGTTCTGTTCGTGCTCTGACATTCCCGTTGCCTTTCGTGATAGTCCGATGTTTCGGCCGTGACCGACATGGCCGGTCCAGCGTCCGACTGAAACGCGCTAGAGCGCGCATCGCCTGGTCAGAGGTGCTCCATCATGCGAGACATCCGTCCATCCTCGAAATAGCTGGTGTAACGCCGCGGATAGACAGGCCGCGGCTCGGGCAGTCTGAAGTGGATATGGCCGATGGCTGATATGAAAGCTGCACGAGACCAGTGACGATGAATCATTGCCGGCGACACCGCTGCGGCGGCCACTGCGGTATTGAACAAGACCTCCGATTCGCTGATCACAACCGGTGACGAGGCGTTTCGGGCGGCGTCGGTGGTCGCTTGACCGGTATCCGGGCGGTCGATCGGCATGCCCGTCGCGGCCGGAGCTGGCTCGACATCGAGCGTCGACCGACCGGCTGGGGAGTGCGACTTGGGTAGTAGGTGCAACATGGCGGCTGCCTTCTGGTGATTGCTGGCTCCGACTGGGAGTCACAGGGATCGAACACTTCAAGGGAAGCATCATGAGGTGGGCAAACACCTCATCTATATGGATGACATTTCGATCTGAACGGGATCCGACTATCCTTTGCTGAAGGCTGCGGGAGGTATACAGGGAGGAAGGCGAATCGATGCGGATACCAACCGGTGAATCGAAGCCCCGGCCGTGGTTACTGTCGAGGATTTCTCCCGCCTGATAGCTGGCATCTACGCTGCGGCGGTCACTCCTGATCGCTGGGAGGCGGCCTTGGGTTCGATTCGCCGCGCGCTGGACGGGACAGCCAGCGGGTTGTTTTTGGCAGACAGTACGGTCTGGTCCGTTCTCGATTCGACCCTTCCCGCGGCCGCCGCCAAGAGCTACGTGGAGTACTACCACCGCTTCGATCACGTGCTTGCCGCCGTCGGGCGAGGCCCGGTCGCCGCGGTACGGACGGGGGCGGAGTTGATGCCGCTCGTGTCGAAGTCGGAGTTCTACGAAGAGTGGTTGCATCCCCTCGAACTTGGCGACGGGATGTTCGTCCGGCTGACGGGTGGGCCCACACCGACGTGTTTCATCGTCGGGGCACCGAGACGCACCGAGTCGTTCGACACGTTTGACCGTGTGAAGTTGATGAGGGGCCTGGTTCCACACCTGCAACAGGCCGTGCGCACACAAAACAAGCTTGCCGCTCTTAGCCACACCACTGCGGAGCTGGCGGACGCACTGGAGGTTGTCCGGCACGGAATCGTCGTCGTCGTCTCCCGCGAACACTTAGTTAAAGAAATGAATTCGGCTGCGGAACGGATTTTCCGCGCCGGAGATGGGTTTTGCATGCGGTCAGGATGCATCGCTGCGACGAGCGCGCACACTGAACGAGAGCTGCATCGCGCCATAGACGACGCGCTTCGAGGCGGATGCTCCACCATTCGGGCGGAGCGGTCGCTCATCTCTATTCGCCCCTCCGGTAAGCGGCCGTATGTCGTCCATGTGCTGCCATCCCACTGCCGTGATGCCGATGGGCCACTGAGGAAGCCAAAGGCCTTGGTTCTCATCATCGACCCCGAGGACGAGCCTGAACCCCCTGCGGTGTTGTTGCGGCGGCTCTACCGCCTCACCGATGCCGAGGCAGACGTTGCCTTGCGCATCGCGCATGGCGCGGGCTTGAAGGAAATTTCACAGGAGCTGTCGGTCTCAGTGACGACGGTTCGCACTCATCTGCAACATGTCTTCGACAAAACCGACACGCACCGCCAAGCTCAGCTGGTCCGCCTTCTACTCGTGCTACGTCCGTAGTCACGCGGGCCCGCTGTGCACCCGACCGTATTTGGCCGCCAACAAGGACGTTTGACTCACGCCCTGTCCCCTCAGGTCCGCCGATCGCGGACCAAGGTTTTGGGCCTGCCGCCGACGACGCCGCAAACCGCCACTCATACACTGACCCAGCATGGGCATGCTGTTCGGCCTCGCGCCGTGGATCGTGTATTGGGTACTCGTCGGTAACGTCCCGTTCGCGGCGGCCGTGCTGGTCGCGCTGGCGATCGCCGCTGTCAGCCTGGGCGCCGGCGGCGTGGCCGGCCGGAAGTGGCAGTTCTTTGACTTCGCTTCCGTCGCAGTGCTTTTGGTCCTCGCCGCGCTGACCTTCGCGCTCAGTGAGTCGTTCCTGCAGCGGTGGATACTGCCGCTGAGCAATGCCGGGATCTTCCTGGTGACGCTGACCGGGGTGCTGGTCGGCAAGCCGTTCGTGGCCGAGTTCGCCGCCGCCGAACAGGCCCCCGACATCATCAAAACCGAGCTGTTCGGCCGGATCGTCAAGATCCTCAGCTGGCTCTGGGTGGCGACGTTCGCGGCGATGACGGTGTCCTCGGCGCTCCCGTCGATCCTGGCAGGCCCCGCGGGCCCGGCCGGCACCACCGCCGCCCTGATGCTGGACACGAAGACCCCGCTGTTCTTCCTGTGCTACTGGATCATTCCCTTCGGGCTGCTGGGGCTCACGGCGGTGGCGTCGCGACTGCTGCCCGACCGGATGCTGGTCGGGATCGACGACGTCGCACGGGAAACCTCGTTCGTCGCCTATGACGAAGCCACCATCGACGAGCTCTACTTCCTCGCCCAGGAGCACGCCAACCGCGAGGTGGGCCCGGGCAAGGAGGCCTACGCCGTCAAGGTCGGCGGGATGGGCACCCCGTTGACCGGAGACGAGTCCCGCAAGTCGTGGCCCTCGACCTACAAGGTGCGCGACAAGCGGCACTGAACGCCCACCGCGGTTGGGCTACGTTGGTTCTCGGCGGAGCGGCCCGAACCGCGGCACGCGCTCCGCATCCGGCCAAGGGCACCCCATGACGGGTTCTCCGCCGGAGCGGAGAAAGGGAGTCGCGATGAACGCACCCAGCGCGGACGCCATGCGCGCGGAAACCATCACCATCACCGGCCACGGCGGCGACGAGATCGAGGCCTACCAGGCGGTGCCGCTCGCGCAGGGATCGCGGGGTGGCGTCGTGTGGATCCACCACATGCCCGGATACGACCGCGAAACCAAGGAGTTCGTCCGCCGGCTCGCCGTCAGCGGCTACAACGCCGTCGCGCCCAACCTCTACTCGCGGGAGGCCCCGGGTGCCGCGCCCGACGACGCGGCCGCCGCGGCGCGGGCCGCGGGCGGGGTGCCCGACGAACGATTGGTCGGCGACGTCGCGGGCGCGGTGGAGCACCTGCGATCGCTGCCGGGCGCCAACGACAAGTTCGGCGTCATCGGGCACTGTTCGGGCGGACGGCACGCCTACCTGGCCGCCTGCTCACTGCCGTTCGATGCGGCGGTGGACTGCTACGGCGCGTTCATCGTCGAGGACCCGCCCGAGGGCATGCCCAAGGCCATGAAGCCGATCCTTGACCTGGCCGGCAACCTCAGCTGTCCGCTGCTGGGCCTGTTCGGCCTCGACGACCGGTTCCCGGCGCCCGCCGCCGTCGCCACCCTGGACGCCGAACTCACCCAGCTCGGCAAGCCGCACGAGTTCCACTCCTATGAGGGTGCGGGCCATTCGTTCTTCTCCGTCGACCGTCCGGCGTATCGGCCGGAGGCCGCGGTGGACGGCTGGCGGCGCATCGATGAGTTCTTCGCCACCTACCTGAAAGGCTAGGCGTCTGCCATGTGCACCTATCTCACCGAACACGTCGAGATCGACGGCAGCGGCAAGGGCGCAACGGGATGGTTCGGGGCCAGCCGCGCCACGGTGTACGTCGACCATCCCGTCCACGCGCCCTACGGCCACACCGTCAACATCGACGTGATCAACCCGAAGCTCGGCCCGTCGGCGCGGGTGGCCCTGGAATTGACCGAGGAGAGCGCGCTGGCGCTGGCCGACGCCATCCACAAAGCGATCGGCCACGCACCGGCCGGGCTGGCCTCCAAGGACCAGTAGGTCAGCGATGAGCGCCGGACGCGACTACCCCGACATGGCTGCCGCCCGCGGCCGGATCGAACCCGCCCCGCGGCGCGTTCGCGGTTACCTCGGCGATGCGCTGGTCTTCGACACCACCGGCGCCCGGTACGTGTGGGAGGTCCCTTACTACCCGCAGTACTACATCCCGCTCGCCGACGTCCGCACCGAGTTCCTGCGCGACGAAAACCACGCCCAGAAGGTGCAATTCGGCCCGTCCCGGCTGTACTCACTGGTGGGCGCCGGCCAGACGCACAAGTCCGCCGCGCGGGTGTTCGACGCCGACGGCGGCGGCGCGTTGGCCGGTACCGTTCGCTTCGAATGGAATCCGTTGCGCTGGTTCGAAGAAGACGAGCCGATCTACGGTCACCCGCGCAACCCGTACGCACGCGTCGACGCCTTACGCTCGCACCGCCACGTGCGGGTCGAACTCGACGGAATTGCGTTGGCAGACACCACTTCTCCGGTTTTACTGTTCGAAACCGGTTTGCCCACAAGGTATTACATCGATCCGACCGATGTGGCCTTCGAGCACCTGGAACCCAGCGCGACGCAGACACTGTGCCCGTACAAGGGAGTGACGTCGGGCTATTGGTCGGTACGGGTGGGCGACGCCCTGCACGAGGACTTGGCGTGGACCTACCACTATCCGCTGCCGGCGGTGGGGCAGATCGCCGGTCTGATCGCGTTCTACAACGAAAAACTCGACATCACCGTCGACGGCGCCAGATTGGCTCGCCCGCAGACGCAGTTCAGCTAGTCGGGGCAAGGTGTGATCTTTCCCTCCTCGCCACCCAAGCCTGAGAATTCCTTACTAATTCGCCGTAGGCCCGTTCACGTGGGCGGTTAGCGGCCCGGGTGAAATCCGCCGGAAGCGGGTTTGCCTCACTTTCGCTACGGGTAAGCGTCTGCGGTACAGCGTGATTGGAAGTCTGAGCAGAACCTGAGTGCGAACAGTGACGTAGCTAACGTCGAGCATTCCTGACCTGCTTTGCGGCGATGTGCGGCCAGTAGACTACCGAAAACCAGTCTCGTCAGTGCCTTTCGGTGCTGAAAGCCGGTGGATCCGATGGTCGGATCGCCGCGAACATCTCGGCGGCGTCGACACTCGACCACTAGAGCCGACAACCACAGCAAAGGCGGTATCAAACGTGAACGATGTGAACGGCCCTACAGCCGCGCACCACGAACGAGACGGGCGAGCCTTCGAGCTGGACACCACCTCGGTGATCCGAGTCCCACTGCACAACGGCCCGATCAGCGATATCGACATCAGCCCCGACGGGCGCCGGCTGGTCGTCACGAACTACGGCCGCGACATGGTGTCGGTCGTCGACGCCAAGACCTGCCGCGTCTCGAGCACCGTCACCGGCCTGGCCGAGCCCTTCACGGTCGCGATGAACGGCGCGGACGCCAACTACGCCTACGTCAGCACGGCGACCGCCGGCTATGACGCGATCGAAGTCATCGACGTCGTCACCAACTGGCGCATCGCCACGCACCGGCTCGCGCACAGCGTGAGCGGCCTGACGGTGAGCCCGGACGGCAGTTACCTGTACGCCAGCCGAAACGCGGTTCGCGGCGCCGACGTGACGGTGCTGGACACCACCACCGGTGAGCTCGAGGTGATCGAGCTGGCGGCCGAAACCGGTACCACCACCGAATGCGTGCGGGTCAGCGCCGACGGCCGGCGCCTGTACGTCGGCATGAACGGGCCGACCGGCGGCAGCCTCGCCATGATCGAGACCCGGACGCGCTCCGACAACCGCCGGGTCGGCGGCCGGTCGCGCATCGTCGGCGTCATCGACCTTGGTCTGCCCGTGCGCGACGTGGCGCTGAGCGACGACGGCGCCACGGCGTACGTGGCGAGCTGCGATCCCGTCGCGGGCGCGGTGCTCGACGTGGTCGACACCCGGGCCACCGAGATCGTCGGCACCCACAAGGTGCCCGAGATCACCGGCCCGCTCACCAGGATGACGCTGAGTCGCGACGGCGCGCGCGCCTACCTGGTCAGCGATGACCGCATCACGGTGCTGAGCACCCATCGCCAAGAGGTCGTCGGCGAGGTCAAGGTGTCCCACCACCCGTCCTGCGTGGTGGAAAGCCCCGACGGCGCCCATCTCTACGTCGCCGACTACTCCGGCGTGGTGACCGCGGCGCGCATCGCCTCGCCCACACCGCTGCCGCGCGCCGGCGAGCGGGACCTGTCCATCGCCGGCTGGTTGCCCGAGCTGCCGGAGTGGGAGCCGGTGCTGGCCTAGCATCACCGGGGTCCTGTGCGTCTGTGAATCCTCGGCGCCGAGTGTGAATCCTCGTCGGGGTTTGTCGGCGTGTCGCCGCCCAGCGTTCACACTCAAAGCCTTGGTTGCACGCTCGATCGGGGTCGTTTCGGCCCGGTAGATGCCGCCACTCACCCTGAATTCGGGCTTAGGGTAAGAGGCGGTCGCCGACACGGGCGGTGCTGCGCTGAGAGTAAGGGCGGTAGATCAATGGACGGCACCATGCAGGACTTTCCGTTGACGATCACCGCGATCATGCGGCACGGCTGCACCGTGCACGGGGAACGCACCGTCACCACCTTCACCGGCGACGGATACCGGCGCACGACGTATCGGGAACTGGGTCAGCAGGCCGCGCAACTGGCGAATGGACTACGCCGCCTCGGTATCACCGGTGACCAGCGGGTGGGCACGTTCATGTGGAACAACGCCGAACACCTCACCGCATACCTCGCGTTGCCGTCGATGGGCGCCGTCCTGCACACCCTCAACATTCGCCTGTTCCCCGAGCAGATCGCCTTCGTCGCCAACGAGGCCGAAGACCAAGTGGTGCTGGTCGACGCGTCACTGGTCAAACTGCTCGCGCCCGTGCTGCCCGACCTCGAGACCGTGCACACGGTGATCGTGGTCGGCGACGACACCGAGCCGCTGCAGGGGGCCGGCAAGACCGTGCTGCGCTACGCCGACGTCCTTGACGGCGAGCCCACCGAGTTCGACTGGCCGCACATCGACGAGAACTCCGCGGCCGCGATGTGCTACACCAGCGGCACCACCGGCAACCCGAAAGGTGTTGTCTACAGCCACCGTTCGAGCTTCCTGCACACCATGGGCGCGTGTACCACCAATGGCATCGGGGTCGGGGCCACCGACAGCGTGCTGCCCATCGTGCCGATGTTCCACGCGAACGCCTGGGGGCTGCCCTACGCCGCGCTGATGGCCGGTGCCGACCTGGTGTTGCCCGATTGCCACCTGGACCCCCGGTCGCTGGTCCGGATGGTCGAGGACCTGCGGCCCACGGTGACGGGCGCGGTGCCGACCATCTGGAACGCCGTCCTGCATCACCTCGAGGACGACCCCGACCACGACATGTCGTCGCTGCGGTTGGTGGTCTGCGGCGGCTCGGCCGTCCCGGTGTCGCTGATGCGCACCTTCGAGGAAAAACACAACGTGCAGATCCGGCAACTGTGGGGGATGACGGAGACGTCGCCGCTGGCCACCATGGCGTGGCCGCCGCCGGGAACCCCGGAGGACCAGCACTGGGCGTTCCGCGGGACGCAGGGCCAGCCGGTCTGCGGCGTCGAGATGCGCATCGTCGACGACGACGGTCAGGTGCTGCCCAACGACGGCAACGCCGTCGGCGAGGTCGAGGTGCGCGGACCGTGGATCGCCGGCGCCTACTACCTGGGTCGCGACGAGTCGAAGTTCGACTCCGGCTGGCTGCGCACCGGCGACGTCGGCCGCATCGACGAACGCGGCTTCGTCACTCTGACCGACCGCGCCAAGGACGTCATCAAATCCGGCGGCGAATGGATCTCCTCGGTGGAGTTGGAGAACCTCTTGATCGGCCACCCGGATGTGGTCGAGGCCGCGGTGGTCGGGGTTCCCGACGAGCGCTGGGAGGAGCGGCCGCTCGCCGTGATCGTGGCCAAGGACGGCTCCTCGGTGAGCGCCGGACAGCTGCGAAAGTTCCTCGCCGACAAGGTCGTTCGATGGTGGCTGCCCGAGCGGTGGACCTTCGTCGACGAGATTCCGCGTACCAGCGTCGGCAAGTACGACAAGAAGACCATCCGGTCGCGGTACGCCGAAGACGGATACCAGGTGGTCGAGGCCCACGACTGAGCTGAAAGGCGTTACACCGGTGCCAGATTCGCTCGTTGTTGATCAGTCCGTGGTCGCCCCGGTCGCGGTCGCAGACGCATTTCACCGCACGCTGCCCATCGCGCTCCCGGCGCTGTTTCACCGCTGGTATGGGCCGTTCCCGCCGATCAAGGAGGTGCGCGAGCAGACCGGCGCCTGGGATGCCGCGGGCCAAACGCGCATCGTGCACCTGGCCGGTTGTGCCCGCATGCGCGAGGAACTGACCAGTGTCGATCCGCCGCGCTCGTTCGGCTACCGGCTCTCGGAGATCACCGGCCCGATGGCGCTGCTGGTCGACCACATCCTCGGCGAATGGGTCTTCGCCCCCGCCCCGGGCGGCACCGAGATCACCTGGCGCTGGGACATCCGCCCGCGCTCGCCGCTGACGGCCCGCGCCCTGCCGGTGCTGGGCGGCCTGTGGAAGGGCTACGCGCGCCGGGCGCTGCGTCACCTGTCGACCTTGCTGACGGCGTGACCCGCGACCGCTACCGTGGGGAGCCATGTGCCGACTCTTTGGCCTGCACGCCGGGACGCACGCGTGTACCGCGACCTTCTGGCTGCTGGACGCCCCGGACAGCCTGGCCCAGCAGAGCAGGAGGAATCCGGACGGCACCGGGCTGGGCGTCTTCGACGAACACGGCCGGCCGCACCTGTACAAGGAGCCGATAGCGGCCTGGCAAGATGCCACATTCGCGACCGAGGCACACCGGATGACCGGCACGACCGTCATCGCCCATGTCCGATACGCGACCACCGGCTCGCTCGACATCCACAACACCCACCCCTTCCTGCAGGACGGGCGGATCTTCGCGCACAACGGCGTCCTCGAAGGATTAGACATCCTCGACGAGCGGCTGCGTGAGGTCGGCACCGAGGATTTGGTGTTGGGGGACACCGATTCCGAGCGGGTCTTCGCGTTGATCACCGCGTCGATCCGGGCCCGCGACGGCGACATCACCGCCGGCCTCACCGACGCCATGCGATGGCTCGCCGACCATGTTCCCATCTACGCGGTCAACGTGTTGCTGAGCACGGCCACCGACATGTGGGCGCTGCGCTACCCCGAAACCCATCAGCTCTACATCCTGGATCGATCCGACGAGGCGGCGTCGGATGACGCGGAATTCGACCTGTGCACCAAGCGGATTCACGCCCGGTCGGAGCATCTGTGTGAGCGGTCGTCGGTGGTGTTCGCCACCGAGGTCATGGACGACGAGCCACGCTGGCGGCTGCTGCCGGCGGGCGAACTCTTCCATGTCGATGCGGATCTGCACATCCACCGCAGCATGATCCTGCCGGACCCGCCCAAACACCTGCTGCGTCGCGAGGAGCTGAGCTCGCCGGTGGAGGAGTCGCAGCACGCCCTGCCGAACACCCGGCAACTGGCCTGATCGGTGCTGGCAAGGTAGACGGCGTGACAACCAAACGCGCCCTGGTGCTGGCCGGTGGGGGAATAGCGGGAATCGCCTGGGAGACAGGTGTTCTGCGGGGCATCGCTGACGAGTCACCCGCGGTGGCCCGGCTGCTGACCGAGTCGGACGTGCTGGTCGGGACCTCGGCGGGCTCGGCGGTCGCCGCGCAGCTGAGCAGCGGCCACACCCTGGCCGAGCTGTTCGACCGCCAGGTCGCCGAGTCGTCGGCCGAGATCGATTCGGGGGTCGACATCGAGGCGATCACCGAACTGTTCCTGACCGCCCTGGGGGAGCCGTACGAGGAATCGCTGGACAGGACCCGCCAACAGATGCAGCGGATCGGGGCCGTCGCGCTGGCGACCAAAACCGTTCCCGCGCCGGTGCGCCGGGACGTGATCGCGCACCGCCTGCCGTCGCACGACTGGCCGGACCGCGACTTGCGGCTCACCGCCATCGACGTCGCCACCGGCGAATTGACCGTGTTCGACCGCGACGCCGGTGTCGACCTGGTCGATGCGGTGGCGGCCAGCTGCGCGGTGCCCGGGGCGTGGCCGCCGGTGACGATCGGCGACCGCCACTACATGGATGGCGGGGTCGCCAGCTCGGTCAACCTCGTGGTGGCCGCCGACTGCGACACGGCGGTGGTGCTGGTGCCCTCCGGCGTCGACGCTCCCTCGCCGTTCGGTGCGGGGCCGGCCGCCGAGGTCTCGGCCTTCCCCGGCGCGGCCTTCGCCGTGTTCGCCGATGCCGATTCGCTGGCCGCGTTCGGGCCCAACGCCTTGGACCCGGACTGCCGCATTCCGTCGGCGGTGGCCGGACGCGAGCAGGGCCGCCGCGAAGCCGCCGCCATCGCCCGCTTCCTGGGCGCGTGAATGCGCTTGGCGCGCAAGGGTATTGAGACCGCTCAGTGCTCGGTCGTGGGCGGGGATTCCGGGTCGTCCTCGACGTCCAGCGCGTCGAGCGCCCCGTTCGCCAGCGCCCGCCCGGCTTCGATGACCTCCACCGCCCGGTGGAATTCCAAGGCCCGGCAGGTCGAGCGCGGGACCTCGATGAGTAGGTCGGGCGGGTAAACCGCCAGGGTGTGACGCGCCAGCGCCGCCTGGGCGATGTCGATGGTCCGGTTCATCACCTCGAAGCTGCCCAGCTTCGGCACGC
This sequence comes from Mycobacterium sp. 1245852.3, assembly GCF_001669335.1. Classification (NCBI taxonomy): domain Bacteria; kingdom Bacillati; phylum Actinomycetota; class Actinomycetes; order Mycobacteriales; family Mycobacteriaceae; genus Mycobacterium; species Mycobacterium sp. 1245852.3. The sequence continues at coordinate 16,054 of NZ_LZLL01000186.1, forward strand.
CGAATCCGGCGCCGGGTAATTCGTCGACCTCGTGGTCGACGTCGTCGTCGGCCGCGGGCCGCTCGTCATCCGGGGCGTCCGCCCAGCCGTCGGCCTCCCCGCTCGGGCCGCCCAGTCTGCTCAGCACGGCCCGCGCCGTCGGCCGATCGAGCAGCGAACGGGCGGCGGCCGTGTCGAGCAGCGCGGAGGTGCTGCGCACCATGCGGGTCAACCACTCGACGGTGGCGCCGGGCTCCGGCTCGCGGTTGCCGATCGCCTCGCTGCCGGACAGGCTCACCGCGATGGTCAAATCGGCGTTGACCGCGGCGAGCGGGGCCATCGGCAGCGGATCCAGGATGCCGCCGTCGGCGAGCAGCCGCCCGTCGACCGCATGGGGGGCTATCACCCCGGGGATGGCGATGGACGCGCGGATCGCCTCGTCGAGGGGGCCGCGCTGAAACCACACCGACTTGCCCGCCAACAGGTCGGTCGCCACCGCGGTGTACGGGATGGGCAGGTCCTCGATGGCGACCGGGCCCAGGACGTCGCGCACCGCGTCCAAGATCTTGCCGGCCCGCATCACACCGGCCGCGCTGATGGACGGGTCCAGTAGCCGCAGGATGGTGCGCTGGGTCAGCGACTTCGCCCAGTCGGCGAACTCGTCGAGTCGCCCGGCCGCCTGCAGACCGCCGACCAGGGCGCCCATCGACGAGCCGGAGACGCCCACCACCTCGTAGCCGCGCGCCGCCAGGGCCTCGATCACCCCGATGTGCGCGTAGCCGCGGGCGCCGCCGCTGCCGAGCGCGAGTGCCACCCGGGTCGCTGCTGATCGACGCGGAACTTCGTCAGGCACCCCTCCATTTTGCGCGGGGGCGCGAGGTGACCGGGCGGCCAGGGCAGTTTTTTCAGCCGTGATCCCAATTACGCGGCGGCGCGCACCCCGGGCGCGGCGCTACCCGCATTCGTTGTTGGCGGCCGCCCGCGCGGCGACGATCACGGCCGCCTGCCGGGCCGGGGTCAGCTTCGACCAGGGCGCGTTCCAGCTGCCCGCGGTGCCCGTCGGTGACGCCTGCACCATCGACAGATAGGGCTCGAACAGCGACGCACCGGTCTTGGGCTGGGCGTCCATCCACTGCTGCGCGGCGTGACAGGCCTGGTAGTACTCCTCTTCGGTGGAGTCCGCGGGCACATCGACCCTGGTTGTCACGCCCGAGGGGGACAGGCCGACCGCACCCGGGGGCGCCGAACCGGGGCCCTTGGGGATGCCGGACGGCCGCGCCGACGAGGACGAGGGAGCACCGGTGTGCGCGCCGTGCGAGCACCCCGTGGCCGTCAGGGCCATGCCCACCACGAAGGTCGCCACCACCACCGCGCCCCATCGCCGGGACCGATCACCGCACCAGCGCACGGTCTCAATCTATGCAACACTTGCGGCCGTGATGGAGCGCTTCGGATTTTGCGAGTGTTGTCGGCCGTAACACGCCGCCGCTTGTCCTTTCCGTTTTCGCCCTGGAGCTCCCCTGATGTCTGTTCCCGTAGCCACTGAGGCTGCCGCGCGCCCCCGCACCCTTTCCGCCCCGTCCGCCGGTCCGACCCGGCTTCGCGTGCCCGATCTGCTCTACGCCACCGACCGGGCCGCCGACGATGTGCTCAGCGGGCGCTGCGATCACCTGCTGCCGCCGGGGGGCATACCGCAGTCGCGGCGCTGGTTCACCCGCATCCACGGCGACGAGGAGCTCGACGTCTGGCTGATCAGCTGGGTGCCCGGGCAGCCGACCGAACTGCACGACCACGGCGGGTCACTGGGGGCGTTGACCGTTCTGTCCGGATCGCTCAACGAATATCGTTGGGACGGAAGGGCTTTGCGACGCCGTCGGCTCGACGCCGGCGATCAGGCCGGATTCCCGTTGGGCTGGGTGCACGACGTGGTCTGGGCGCCCCGCCCGGTGTCGGCGCCCGTCGCGCTGCCGGGCGCGGGGGTGCCGGGCGCCGCGCCGGTGCAGCCGACGCTGAGCGTGCACGCCTACTCGCCGCCCCTGACCGCGATGTCGTACTACGAGATCACCGACCGCAAGACGTTGCGCCGCGAACGTACCGAACTGACCGACCAGCCGGAAGGATCGCCATGAGCCGCATCGACGTCGTCCTGAGATCCGCCCGGCGCCGGTTTCGCCGGTTGCCCGCGGTGGAAGTGCCCGACGCGGTGCGCCGCGGCGCGGTGCTGGTCGACATCCGGCCGCAGGCTCAGCGGTTTCGTGAGGGCGAGGTGCCCGGGGCGCTGGTGATCGAACGCAACGTGCTGGAGTGGCGCTGCGATCCCACCAGCGAGGCCAGGCTGCACGAGGCCGTCGGCGACGACGTCGAATGGGTGATCCTGTGCTCGGAGGGCTACACCTCCAGCCTGGCCGCGGCGGCGCTGCTGGACATCGGCCTGCACCGCGCCACCGACGTCATCGGGGGCTATCACGCGCTGGCCGGCGCCGGCGTGCTGAGCGAGCTGGCGGGGGGCCGGGTCGATCCGGTGTTCGCGGACACCGGCTCGGCCGCCCGCCGCTGGCTCTAGGTCGCCTCGTCAGTCGTTGCTTCGTTGCGGTAGTCGGCAACGGCGACCGTGCGTTGGGAACCTGCCAAAGCCGGGCCCACTAGTTAACTGCAACCCCGACGGGTGATTCGACGCCGGCCGGGGGAACGCATGCGGCCGCGGCGACGGCGGTCATTGCGAGGACGGCGGCAATCAGGATCTTCGCGGTTAGACGTGACATCAGGACTCCGTTCTTCGGCCCCCTGGCAGAACTCTAGATAGATCGCGGGCAAATTTCAATCGCAATTGAATTAATGCATCGTGCGGGCGCGTTCCGTACGGCATCTTCGAGGTCGCCGCCGCGTCGCCGGCGCTGGTTCGGTGGCTGTCCGGCAGGCACGGGACCGCATCTTCGCGCGCTGTGGCGGGTTATTGCGTCGCGAGGCCGAGCCCCAGCTCATCGGCGGGGGCGGTGAGGAACCGGTGCACGGCTGGCCCCACCAACCCGACCACCTCATCAACGCCGAGCGACGACAGTGGAGGCACACGCATGACGTACCGCAGCATTCCAGTGCCGACGAGGTTGGTCGCGGCCAGCATTGCGCGCAGACGCGCTTCATCGCCACCGCCCAGGGCGCTGGACACCGCGGTGAGCAGATAGTCGTGCAGGAAACCGCGAAATGCATCGTTGGCATCGCTGTTCGACGTCGCCGACTGCACCATCGACACCATGCTCGCGGCCGTATCAGGCTGCTCCCAGATACCAAGGTAGGCCCGCACTATGCGGCAGCCTAAGTCGTCGTCTTGCCGAGCCATCTCAGTCGTTAGCAAATCAGAGGGCAGCACCAGCTTCATCGACTCGCGGAACAATGCCGCCTTCGAGCCGAAGAGATACAGAACCATCGAAGGGTCTACTCGCGCATCGTCTGCAATCGTCCGCAGCGTTGTTTTGTCGTAGCCATGAGCGGCGAACTGCCGCTTTGCCGCGCCAAGCACCGCGTCGCGCGATACCGGCTCGCCTTGGCGTCTACCGCGCCGCTTCTGAACTTCCCCAGGCGGCGACACGCTGCGAACGATATCATTTCAACAGTCGTTGAAAAGCGGGCCGGGGGCGGGTCGATCCGGTGTTCGCGGACACCGGCTCGCCCGCCCGCCGCTGGCTCTGGGTCGTCTGGCCCTAGGCCGTCTCGTCCGAGTGCAGCAGCGGGCGC
>NZ_LZLL01000187.1:0-7339 GCF_001669335.1 Mycobacterium sp. 1245852.3
CAGATGCGGCTGGGCCCCTACGCGGTGATGCACGCGATCGCCGACCACGTGGTGGACCACTACCTCGAGGTGAGCAGCCTGATGCTGGCCGACATCGACGGCATCGAGGGGCTGGCGTTCGCCCCGGGCAGCAAGATCGACGTCGAGCCGATTTATCTGCTCAAGCGCGAGGTGGTCGAACTGCGCCGGTGCGTCAATCCGCTGTCGGCCGCGTTCCATCGCATCCAGATGGACAACAAGGACGTCATCTCCAAAGAGGTGCGCCGCTATCTGCGCGACGTCGCCGACCACCACTCCGAGGCCGCGGACCAGATCGCCAGCTACGACGACATGCTCAACTCGCTGATCCAGGCGGCGCTGGCCCGCGTCGGGATGCAGCAGAACAACGACATGCGCAAGATGGCGGCCTGGGCCGGCATCTTGGCGGTGCCCACCATGGTCGCCGCCATCTACGGGATGAACTTCCATTTCATGCCGGAACTGAACTGGACGTGGGGCTATCCGGCGATCATGGCCGTGATGGCCGTCGCCTGCGTGGGACTGTATTTCCAGTTCCGGCGCAACAATTGGCTCTAGCGCTTTTCGCCGAGCAGACGCAAAAGCACCCATTTCTTGGGCGTGTCGGGTGTTTTTGCGTCTGGTCGTCGCGCATGGATCACAGGTTTGTTCACATCGCCGGAGCAACTGGCTACTTGGATCGCTTGCCTTGGCGCATGTTTACGGCTGTGGACATCGAAAAAGTGCTTTTCGACGGTGGCGGGCTGGCAACTACTTCTCAACTTTTGACCGTGGTCTCGCGCAGGCGTTTGGTCGGACTTGTGAAGTCCGGCAAGCTGATTCGGGTATGCCATGGGGTCTATGCGGCGAGAGAACCCGATGCGGCTGGCATGCTGGCCGCTCTCGACCTGGTAGTCGGCCAGCCGGTCGTCGCTTGCCTAGGTACCGCTGCCGGCCTGTACGGCTTCGACACCGAAAGCACCTATCGACTCCATGTCCTTGATCCAGGCGTAAGGATGCGCCCGTCACCTGGGGTTATGGTGCATCAGCGAATCGGTGCGCCGCTGCGGCAAGTCAACGGCCGCCTCGCGACGGCGCCCGCGTGGACCGCAGTCGAAGTAGCCCGAGCACTCCGGCCGCCACGCGCCCTGGCGACGCTTGATGCCGCCCTGCACATCGGCGCTTGTACGGCCGTGGAACTGGCCGCGGCGATTCGCGAGCAGTGGGGACGCCGCGGAATCGTGAAGGTCCGCAAGCTAGTCGAATATGCCGACGGCCGCGCGGAATCACCGATGGAGAGCGAGGCGCGACTCGTATTCATCGCCAGCGGGCTGCCCACACCGGAGCTGCAACACACCATCCTGGACCGCTACGGCAAGCTGTGGCGTGTCGATTTCGCCTGGCCAGATGCGATGGTCGTGGCCGAATACGACAGCGTGGAATGGCACGTCGGCCGCGATGCCCTACTGCACGACCGGCTGAAAACCGCGCGATTGCAGGAGTGTGGATGGACATGTATTCCGATGACAGTTGACGACATCCGAAGAGATCCGGTCGGCCTGGTCGAGCGGATCAACAGTCACCTGAGGACGCCCCGCATAGCGGGCTGAGTCCACGCAGACCGTCGCGAGCAGACGCAAAAGCACCCGACACGCCGAAGAATTGGGTGCCTTTGCGTCTGCTCGGCGGGAGTCAGTTAGGTTGTGCTGCGGGGCGATTCGGGTCCAGCACATCGACGCCGTCGTTGTCCCACGCCTGCCGCATCGCCTCGGCGCCCTTGAGCCGCACCCAGGCCGCCTCGGTTGCGGTGATGGGGGTCGCCGACAGGAACTGTACGGGGTCACGGGGCGGATCCAGCGCCAGATCGCCAATCTCGCTGCGGCCCAGCAGCACCGCGGTAAACGGCACCCGCGCCGACGGGGACGCCCACAGCGGCGAGCCGAGATCGACCAGCGCGTCCGCGCACAGCACCACACCGTCGACGGCCGGCGCCGCGGCCAGGACTGCCAGGCTGCGCGCGATGCCGGTGATCGGGCCGGGATCGCGCAATTGGAGCACGATTTCGGCGCGCGGACCGCGCAACGGGTCGGCGATGTCCAGCGTCGGTTCGGTCATCGGGTGGCGTGAGCAGCCCAGGGTGACGTAGTGCACCGTCGTGTCCGGCTCGCGGAAACGCAGCACCTCGATGGTCTCGGTGCCCAGAAACGTCACACTCGCCGCGTCGGGCTCGGCGTCGGTGAAGTGTGCCCGCAGATGCGCGCGCAGCTGATCCTGTGTCACGGTGCCCCGGCCGGCGCGATGGTCAGGTTGGCCCCGGTGTCCGCATCGAAGACCGCCAGCTTGGTGGTGTCCATTGCCAATTCGATCGACTGCCCGATGGCCGCGGCGGATTCGGCGGGAACCCTTGCCACGAACTGGGTTTCGTGAGCGTCCGATTCGGCGGCCAGCTCGTCCAGCTGGGCCGAGTGCGCCGCCCACGCCGCGGTGGAGAAGTAGACGTACTTGTCCGCGCCCAGCGACTCCACCAGGTCGACCTTCACCTCGAAGGTCAGCGCCCTGATGCGCTGGTAGCCGTCGATCAACGCGGCGTCGGACAGATGCTCGGGCCGCACGCCGACGATGACGTTCGCGGGCCGCGGATGCTGGGCGAGCACCTCTTGGATTTCCGCTGTCAGCATCACCTCGCCGAACGGCAGTTTGAGCCCGACGGGCGACAGCGTGGCCGGAAAGAAGTTCATCGCCGGTGAACCGATGAAGCCGGCGACGAACAGGTTGGCGGGCTGCTCGTACAGCTCGTCGGGCGTGCCGATCTGTTGCGCGACACCGGAATGCATCACCACCACGCGATCGCCCAGCGTCATGGCCTCGGTCTGGTCGTGGGTGACGTAGACGGTCGTGGTGCCCAGCCGTTTCTGTAACCTGGCGATCTCGCCGCGCATCTGCACCCGCAGTTTCGCGTCCAGGTTCGACAGCGGCTCGTCCATCAGAAACGCCTTGGGATGGCGCACGATGGCGCGGCCCATCGCCACCCGTTGGCGTTGCCCACCCGACAACTGTGAGGGCTTGCGATCCAGAAGTTCGGTCAGATCAAGGGTTTTCGCCGTCTCCTCGACCTTCTGGGCGATCTCGGGCTTCTTCATCTTGGCCAGCGTCAACGGAAAGGCGATGTTCTGCCGCACCGTCATGTGCGGGTACAGCGCGTACGACTGGAACACCATCGCGATATCGCGGTCTTTGGGCGCCTTCTCGTTCACCCGTTCACCGCCGATGCGCAGCTCGCCGGATGAGATGTCCTCAAGCCCGGCAATCATATTCAAGGTGGTCGTCTTGCCGCAGCCCGAAGGGCCCACCAGGATCAGGAATTCGCCGTCGGCGATGGTCAGGTTCAGGTCGTGCACCGCCGTCGCGCCGTCCGGGTAACTCTTGCTGACATGCTCCAGCACAATCTCGGCCATCGAGTTATCCCTTCACAGCGCCAGAGGTCAGCCCGGCGACGATTCGTCGTTGGAAGATTAAAACAAAAGCGATGATGGGGACGGTGATCACGACGGCGCCCGCCGCGATCGATCCGGTCGGTTCCTCGAACTGCGAACTGCCGCTGAAGTTCACGATCGCCACCGGAGCGGTGATGGCCGCCTTGGTGGCGGTCAGGGTCAACGCCAGCAGCAGATCGTTCCAGGCGAAGATGAACACCAGGATCGCCGCCGTCACCACGCCGGGTGCGGCCAGCGGCACGATCACCTTGCGGAACGCCTGAGCCGGTGTCGCACCGTCCATTTTCGCCGCCTTCTCCAGATCCCAAGGGATCTCCCGGAAGAACGCCGACAGCGTGTAGATCGCGAGCGGCAGCCCGAAGGTGATGTACGGCAGGATCAGGCCCGGCCAGGTGTCGAACAAGCCGACGAAGCGTTCGATGTTGAACAACGGCGTCACCAGCGAGATGGCGGGAAACATGGTGATCAACAGGGTGGCGCCCACCAGCAGTCGCTTGCCCGGAAAGTCCAGCCGCGCAACCGCATACGCCGCCATGGCGCCGAGCACCACGGCGATCGCGGTGGTGATCAGGGCGATCCCCACGGAGTTGATCAGCGCCGAACTGAAGAAGTCACCGCGAAAGATGCCGCGATAGTTGTCCAGCGATATCGACGACGGAATCAGCTTGCCGTCCTTGATCGTCGAGCTCGGCTTCAGCGACAGGCTGAAGATCCACAGCACGGGCAGCAGCGCATACGCCCCTACCAGGGTGTCGACGACGGCCCAGAGCGCGGTGCGCCGCGCGCCGATCGACAATCCCGCCCGATCAGCGGCCATCGACATCACCCCCGGGCGCCGCCGCACCGAACACCTTGATGAACACCAACGCGATGACGCCCACGCACAAAAAGATCAGCACGCTGATCGCCGATCCGAGCCCGAGGTTGAAGCCCTTGAACAGATTGTCGTAGCCCAGCATCGACACCGATCCGGTGTTGTTGGCGCCGTTGGTGATCACGTAGATGTTGTCGAAAATGCGGAACGCGTCCAGGGTCCGGAACAACAGCGCGACCACCACCGCCGGCTTGATGATCGGCAGGGTGACTCTGGTCAGCCGCCGCCACGCGCCGGCGCCGTCGACCTGGGCGGCCTTCAGCAGATCCTCCGGCACCAGCGCCAAACCGGCCAGCAACAGCAACGACATGAAAGGTGTTGTCTTCCATACCTCGGCGACCACGACGATCCCCAGCGACGGAACCTGTTCGGTCAGCGGTGCGCTGCCTTGCGGTAGCAGGTTGGCCAGATAACCGGTGCCCGGCGTCCACGCGTAATACCAGCTGTAGGACGCGACCGCGGTGACGATGCCGTACGGGATCAGGACCGCGGTGCGCACCAGGCCCTTGCCGACCATGGTGCGGTGCATGACCAGCGCGAGCGCCAACCCCAGCACGAATTCGAGGCAGACCGAGACCACCGTGATGCCCAGCGTCACCGCCAGTGCCGTCCACCAATAGCGATCGGTCAGGATGGTCACGTAATTGTTCAGCCCGACGAACGCCGTGTCGTTGGGGACGGCAAGGTTGTTGCGCTGCAAGCTCAACCACACGGCGTAGCCGATCGGATACGCCGTCACCAACAGCATCAGCATCGCCCCGGGGGCGACCAGAAGAAACGCCAACCTCCGTTCCGCCGGCCGGCGGCGCCACCGTGGTAGGACCGATGTCGTTGGCGCGGTGCGGGTTTCGGAGACCGTGGCCGTCACGGCAGCAGCCCCTTCCCGTCGATCGCCTTCTGCACCTGCGTGCTGAGCTCGTCGGCGGTCCGCTCGGGATCGATCTGGTTGATCGGGCTCAGCGTCGCGGCGAGCCGAATAGCCACCCCCTGGTAGACCGGCGTCGCCGGGCGCACCGCGGCATCGGTGAGCTGGCGGCGAATGATGGTGTACATCGGGTATTTCGCCTGAAATTGCGAGTCGGAATACAGCGACGCGCGCACCGGCGGCAGCCCGCCTTCGAGCGAAACATACTTCTGGTGGGCCAGATTGCGCAGGCAGCGGATGGCTTCGAAGGCTTCGGCACGGTGACGCGAGGTGCTGGCCACCGCCAGGTTGGCCCCGCCGATCGTCACCTTGGCCGGGCGGCCGGGCGCCACGCCGGGATACGGGGCGAACCCGAACACTTGTTGGCTGGCCTGGTACGCGATGCGGAACTGCTCGTCATCGGGCACGAAGGCGCCGGTGTCGTTGATGCTGCCGGCCAGCATCGGGTTCCGGTTGAGCGGCAGGAACGGCACCCCGCCCTTCACCGCGTTCTCCAGCATGGACGCCAGCGCGTAGGGCCAGTTGACGGCGAGCGCGGCCCGGCCCTGTTCGACGGCCAGGCGCGCGGTGCTCTCGTCGGTCCGGCTGATCGACGGATCCGCTCCGGGCGCGACGGCCACCGACTTGAGGACGCGCAGCGCGGTCACGGTGGCCGCCCGGTGCGCGGGCGTGTCGGTCAGCGTGACCCGGCGACCATCCTCGGAGAGCACCCGGCCGCCGCCGCTCGCCAACAGCGTGTTGAACCAGACCACCAGGCCTTCGCCCTCGTTGGCCTGCACACCGATCCAGCTGGGCTGTCCCGCGGCGTGCAGCCTGGTGGCCTCGGACACCATGCCGTCCCAGGTTCGCGGTGGCTGAGGCACCAGATCTGGCCGGTACCAGAGCAATTCGGTATTGGTGGTGACGGGGGCGCCGTACAGTTTGCCTTGCCAACGCGCCGTCGCCAGCGGACCCGGCAGGGTGTCGACCGTGGCGTCGGACTCGGCGCGTCCCTCGGGATCGTCGGACAGCGGCAGCGCCCAGCCGGCTTCGGCGAACTCGGCGGTCCACACCACGTCCAGCGACATCACGTCCAGCGTGCGGTCGCGACCGGTCAGCCGGCGCGCCAGCTGCAGACGCTGTTCGCCGGGGGCCCGGGGCAGACTGATCTGCTGGATGGCGAAGCGACCGTTGAATTGCCTAGTGCAGTCCTGCGCCACCCTCGTGAAGGTCGCCCCGTCGGCGGCCGTGGTGTAGAAGCTGATCACCAAGCCATGGCCACCGGAACCGCAGGCCGATACCGCCGCGGCGATGATCGCCGTCGTCAGCGCGAACGCGCCTACCCGGCGCACGCGCCCGCGACGAATCACCACCAATTCACACCTCTCGGGCGCGGCTCAGATCGCCAAGCGCGCCAACAGATCCCGCGCCTTCTCTGCGTTCTGCGGATCACAGAGCACGTCGTAGCGCCCGGCTACCAGCTGCATGGTCGAACTGAAATCCCTGGTGCCGCGGGCCATCGAATACGGAACGGCGGAGGTGATCAACCCGAAGAACACGCCGGCGACCAGACCCGTGGCCAGCGCTCCCCACGGATTGGGACTGAAGAAGCCCAGCACCAGCCCGATGAACAACCCCAACCATGCCCCACTGAGCACCCCGCCGCCGAGCACCTTCGGCCATGTCAGCCTGCCGGTGACCCGCTCCACCTGCATCAGGTCGACACCGACGATGGTCACCTGCTGCACGGGGAACTGCTGGTCGGACAGGTAGTCCACGGCGCGCTGCGCCTCGGCATAAGTGGGATAGGAGCCCACCGGCCAGCCCCGCGGCGGCGTCGGGAGGCCGGGCGCCCCGCGGCGCCCCGCCGCGCCCGCAGGCGTCGCGCCGGGAACCTGCCCAGGCTGGAAAGGATTAGTCATCGCCGCTCATTGTCCTCCGCCTCGGCCAGGGTTTCATCTCAGGGCTTCTTCACCCAATCGACCTTTGGCCACCTGCGGAAACGCCGTGTCTTCGGCGGCGCCGACGCGACCCAGGCGTCACGCCGGCCCCAGGATTTCGCTCCGGCCC
>NZ_LZLL01000188.1:0-20312 GCF_001669335.1 Mycobacterium sp. 1245852.3
GCGCCGTGCTGCCCAACGCAACCGAGACCCGCATCGTGGTGACCGGCAACTACCGGGCGTGGCGCCACTTCATCGCGATGCGCGCCAGCGAGCACGCCGACGTGGAAATCCGGCGGCTGGCCATCGAATGCCTGCGCCAGCTCTCGGGCGTGGCGCCCGCGGTGTTCGCCGACTTCGAGATCTCCACCCTGGCCGATGGCACGGAGGTCGCAACCAGCCCGCTGGCGACCGAAGCCTGACGCGAAGTCGCGCGACGGCGCGTCTACGCGGGTGCTAAATACCTTGCTGGGGCCAGGTAACCTGAACACCGTGAGCACCGCCGGATTCGACGCCCCAGCGCGGCTGGGAACCGTGCTGACCGCGATGGTCACACCGTTTCGGCCCGACGGCTCCGTCGACACCGCCGCGGCCGCCCAGCTGGCCAATCACCTGATCGACGCGGGCTGCGACGGCCTGGTGATCTCCGGCACCACCGGCGAGTCCCCGACCACCACCGACGACGAGAAGCGAGAGCTGCTGCGCGTCGTGCTGGACGCCGTCGGCGACCGGGCCCGCGTCATCGCCGGCGCCGGCACCTACGACACCGCCCACAGCGTCCGGCTGGCCAAGGCCTGCGCGGCCGAGGGCGCCCACGGGCTGCTGGTGGTCACGCCGTACTACTCCAAGCCGCCGCAGAGCGGGCTGATCGCCCACTTCACCACCGTCGCCGACGCGACCGACCTGCCGGTGCTGCTCTACGACATCCCGCCGCGCTCGGTGATACCGATCCAGCCCGACACCATCCGCGCGCTGGCCGCCCACCCGAACATCGTCGGGATCAAGGACGCGAAGGCCGACCTGCACAGCGGGGGCCAGATCATCGCCGAGACCGGACTGGCCTACTACTCCGGCGACGACGCGCTGAACCTGCCGTGGCTGGCCATGGGTGCGACCGGCTTCATCAGCGTGATCTCGCACGTGGCCGCGGGGCAGCTGCGGGAGATGTTGTCCGCCTTCAGCTCCGGGGACATCGCCACCGCCCGCAAGATCAACGCCACCGTCGCCCCGCTGTGCGACGCGATGGCCCGGCTGGGCGGGGTGACCATGTCCAAGGCCGGCCTGCGCCTGCAGGGCATCGACGTCGGCGATCCGCGGTTGCCCCAAATGCCCGCCACGCCAGAACAACTCGAGGCGTTGGCCGCCGATATGCGTGCGGCGTCAGTGCTGCGGTGACCCGAGGAGTTTCCGAGAAGTGGATGTAGACCTCGCCCCGCCAGGCCCCTTGGCCACGGGAGGGTTGCGGGTCACCGCTCTTGGCGGCATCAGCGAAATCGGCCGCAACATGACGGTTTTCGAGCACCTGGGCCGGCTGCTGATCATCGACTGCGGGGTGATGTTCCCCACCCACGACGAGCCCGGGGTCGATCTGATCCTGCCGGATCTGCGCCACATCGAAGACCGGCTCGACGACATCGAGGCGCTGGTGCTCACCCACGCCCACGAGGACCACATCGGCGGCATTCCCTTCCTGCTCAAGCTGCGCCCCGACATCCCGGTCGTCGGTTCGAAGTTCACGCTGGCGCTGGTCGCGGCGAAATGCCGCGAGCACCGCCTCAAGCCGGTGTTCGTCGAGGTGGGCGAGGGCCAGAAGAGCAGTCACGGCGTGTTCAAATGCCAGTACTTCGCCGTCAACCACTCCATCCCCGACGCGCTGGCGATCGCCGTACACACCGGTGCCGGAACCGTCCTGCACACCGGTGACATCAAGCTCGACCAGCTTCCCCTGGACGGCCGCCCCACCGACCTGCCCGGCATGTCCCGGCTCGGTGACGCCGGGGTGGACCTGTTCCTGTGCGATTCCACCAATGCCGAGCACCCGGGTGTCGGCCCGTCGGAAAGCGAAGTGGGCCCGACGCTGCACCGGCTGATCCGCGGCGCCGAAGGCCGCGTCATCGTGGCATGCTTCGCCTCCAACGTCGACCGCGTGCAGCAAATCATCGACGCCGCAGTCGCATTGGGCCGGCGGGTCTCGTTCGTCGGTCGATCCATGGTGCGCAACATGGGCATCGCCCGCGAACTCGGGTTCCTGCGGGTGGCCGACTCGGACGTGATCGACATCGGCGCCGCCGAGATGATGCCGCCCGAGCAGGTGGTGCTGATCACCACCGGCACGCAGGGCGAACCGATGTCGGCGTTGTCGCGGATGTCGCGCGGCGAGCACCGCAGCATCACCCTGACCGCCGGTGACCTGGTGGTGCTGGCGTCGTCGCTGATCCCGGGCAACGAGGAGGCGGTCTACGGCGTCATCGACGAGCTCGCCAAGATCGGTGCCCGCGTCGTCACCAATGCCCAAGCGCGCGTGCATGTTTCGGGGCACGCCTACGCCGGGGAATTGTTGTTCCTGTACAACGGGATTCGGCCGCGCCACGTCATGCCCGTGCACGGGACCTGGCGCATGCTGCGCGCCAACTCCAAACTCGCGGCCCGCACCGGCGTGCCGGAGGAGTCGATCCTGCTGGCCGAGAACGGCGTGAGCGTCGACCTGGTGGCGGGCAAGGCCTCCATCGCCGGCGCGGTGCCGGTGGGCAAGATGTTCGTCGACGGCCTGATCAACGGCGACGTCGGCGACATCACCCTGGGCGAGCGGCTCATCCTGTCGTCGGGCTTCGTGGCGGTGACCGTCATCGTCACCCGCGGCACCGGTCGCCCGGTCGCCCCGCCGCACCTGCAATCGCGCGGATTCTCCGAGGACCCCAAGGCGCTCGAACCCGCCGTGCGCCGGGTCGAGGCCGAACTGGAAGCGCTTGCGGCCGAGAACATCACCGATCCGGGCCGCATCGCTCAGGGCGTGCGGCGCACCGTCGGCAAGTGGGTGGGCGAGACCTACCGCCGCCAGCCGATGATCGTGCCAACCGTCATCGAGGTCTGAACTCGGCGTCTGGGCCGCGAAACTTAACTCATTGCGGTGATGACCGGCGTGTCGTCGCAGACGTTTAAGTGTCGCGCAGGGACGCTGCACTCAGATCTTCTCGGCGTAGGCCGACCACTCCAGTTGCGAGGCCTTGAGTTTGCGGCCGGTGGGCTCGACGTAGCGCTGCACTAGCTCGTCGGGACCGGCCTGCTCCACCAGCCGCCAGCCGTATTCGCCGAGGAACGCGGCCACCTCGTCGGGCTGCAGACCGAAATGCCACAGCTGCCGCCGCTGGCGCACGGTGCGGTACAGGGTGCGGGTGCCATACCGGTTGGTGCCGTCGATGAAGTCCCTACGCACATAGGTGAACACCAACCGGCTGCCGGGCGCGGTCGCGCGCAGCCCGTCCAGGGTGCGCCGCACGGTCGCCTCGGTGAGGTACTGGGTGACGCCCTCGCAGATGAAGAACACCCGGTAGTCGGTGCGATAACCGTGCTCGGCCAGCGCGGTGAGCAGGTCGTCATGCTCGAGGTTCAACGCCACCAACCGAACCGACAGCGGCAGCTCGCCGAGCACCCGGCGGACCGTCTTGAACTTGCGCGCGACGTTCACCGGCAGATCGACCTCGAACACCGGGAGGCGGACCCGCCGCGTCAGCAGGTAGGCGCGGGTGTCCAGGCCCGCGCCGAGGATGACGACGGCGTTGATGTCGTCGAGCGACTCCTTGAGCTTGTCGGCGATAAAACGCTTGCGGCAGGCCAGGTTTGCCCACAAGCCCGGACCGGTGAACTCCGAGCCGCGGATCAGCGCCCGGCGCACCGGGGCGAACCGGGTGGCACCGACCAGCCACCGCAGCGGGGCGGGCAGGAACAGCTCCGCGAAGTCGTCGTCGACCAGGCGGCGGCCGGGCGCCTCGTTCTGCTCGACGGCGGCCAGCACCATCGGGCCAAATGCCGTCTGCGCAACCAGGTTTCGGGCCATGGCGGCTACTTGTTCAGGAATCCCGCGTCGACGGGCAGGGTCACGCCGGTGATGTAGCGAGCCTGGTCGGACACCAGCCACGCCACCGCGTTGGCGACGTCCTCGACGTCGAGCACCTCCACCGGCATGGCGTTGCCCATGGCGCCCGGCGTGTCGGTCGCGGCGGCCATCTTCGCCAGCCACTCGCGGGTGAACTCGTTGTTGATCATCGGCGTCTCGACCCCGGACGGATGGATCGAGTTGACCCGAATCATCTGTCCAGCAAGCAGATTCGCATAGACCCGCATCAGCCCGACCACCCCGTGCTTGGCGGCGGCATAGCCGACGGAACCGGCGTCGGGGCCGCTGACCCCGGCCAGCCCCGCGCTCGAGCTGATCAGCACGATCGACCCGCCGGTGCCCTGCTTGACCATCGTGGGTATCGCGACCTTGATGGTGTGGTAGACGCCGGTCAGGTTGACGTTGATGACGTCGTGCCAGCCGTCGTCACCGGACTGCATGGGGGCGATGCCGGCGTTGGCCACCACGATGTCCAGCCGGCCGAACTCGTCCAGGCCGGCCTGCAGTGCCGCCGACAGCGATTCGCGGTCGCGGACGTCGCCACGAGAGGCCACGATCCGGGAGCCGGTGTCTTCCACCAGCTTCACGGTGGCCGCCAGGTCTTCCGGCGTGGCCAGCGCGTAGGGCACGCTGGCGATCTGGTCGCACAGGTCGACGGCGATGATGTCCGCGCCGTCGGCGGCCAGCCGCACCGCGTGCGCACGGCCCTGCCCGCGCGCCGCGCCGGTGATGAAGGCGACCTTGCCCGTCAGGGGCCCTTCGGACGACCTGGCCATCAGGGCCGCAACTGTCCTTTGGCCGGATCGCCCGCCGGGACCGGCTGCAGCATCTTGATGTCGGGCGCCCCGTCCAGGTGCTCGCCGGCCGCGGTGAACATCTTGGTGACCGCCGGTGCGGTGCTGTGCGCCTTGAGCGCCTCGGCGTCGGCCCACTGCTCGACGAAGACGAAGGTCTCGCCCGATTCGTGCACGGCATACAGCTGGCAGCCCGGCTCCTCGTGCACCTCCACGGCCGCGGTTTTGAGGATGTCGCGAACGGTGTCGACCGACTCGGGTTTGACGGTCAAGGTGGCGACGACGACGACGGGCATTGATGGCCTCCTGGGCGCTCCGGGTGGGTGACGAGCACGACTTCTCGCAACCGGATGTCACCCTACTCACGCGATGTGAGGGCCGATTCGGGCCATGCCGGACAAGCCGGGCCGTTACCAGTGTGGCGGGTGGTGTAGATGATGCCGTTGCGACTACGCTTGCCGGCATGCCCAGTAAGACCGCCGCCCGCTCCGGAAGCCGAACGAGCAGGTCAAAGGCCACATCGCGGCCCAGCCGGTCCCGGGGAGCGCGCCCGGCGGCGCCCCGCAAGAAGTCCGGCAAGCCCGCCAGGCGGCGTAACCAGGCCCCGCTGGTTTCCGCCGGGCTGACCTGCGGTCGCGCCATGCGCGCCATCTGGATGATGGCCGCGCGGGGAACGGGCGGCGCGGCCCGGTCGATCGGGCGCGCCCACGACATCGACCCGGGGCATCGCCGCGACGGCATCGCGCTGCTGCTGCTGGGCTTTTCGGTGGTGGTCGCCGCCAGTTCGTGGTTCCACGCCGCTGGGCCGGTCGGGACGTGGGTCGACACGGCGCTGCGGACCTTCATCGGCGCGGGTGTGCTCGCGCTGCCGGTCGTCACCGCCGCGGTGGCGGTGACGCTGATGCGCACCGAGCCGAACCCCGACGTGCGGCCCCGGCTGATCCTGGGCGCCAGCCTGATCACCCTGTCGGTGCTCGGGTTGCGCCACCTGTGGTCCGGTTCGCCGGGCGACCCCGAGGCGCGCCGCCGCGCGGCCGGTTTCATCGGCTTCGCCATCGGCGGGCCGCTCTCGGACGGGCTCACCCCGTGGATCGCGGCGCCGCTGCTGTTCATCGGCTTCATGTTCGGCCTGTTGCTGCTGACCGGCACTACGATCCGCGAGGTGCCCGTGGTGATGCGCAACCTGTTCCACACCCGGTTCGTCGACGAGGGCTACGACGACGAGCCGTACGACCACGCCGACGAGTTCGACGACTTTGAGGACGCTGCCGCGGCGGACCGCGACGGCTACCACGACGAGGCGCCTGCCGTCCCCGACGAGGCGCCGCCGCCGGCCTGGTCACCCGACGACGACGCCCAGGCCGCGCTGCAGGACGACATTCCCACCGTGCCCGAGCCCGCCGTCCAGCCCACGTCGCGGGGCCGCAAGCGCGGGCGGTCGGCGGACAAGCACGACACCGTCGAGCTGGACCGGGTCGTCGAGGGCCCCTACACGCTGCCCTCGCTGAACCTGCTGGTCGCCGGGGACCCACCCAAGAACCGCAGCGCCGCCAACAACGTCATGGCCGACGCCATCACCGAGGTGCTGACCCAGTTCAAGGTGGACGCCGCCGTCACCGGCTGCACCCGCGGACCGACCGTCACCCGCTACGAGGTCGAGCTGGGGCCGGGCGTGAAGGTCGAGAAGATCACCGCGCTGCAGAAGAACATCGCCTATGCGGTGGCCACCGAGAGCGTGCGCATGCTGGCCCCGATCCCGGGCAAGTCCGCGGTCGGCATCGAGGTGCCCAACACCGACCGAGAGATGGTGCGGCTGGCCGACGTGCTCACCGCGCCGTCGACCCGGCGCGACCACCACCCGCTGGTGATCGGGCTGGGCAAGGACATCGAGGGCGACTTCATCTCGGCCAACCTGGCCAAGATGCCGCACCTGCTGGTCGCCGGTTCCACGGGATCCGGTAAGTCCAGCTTCGTCAACTCGATGCTGATCTCGCTGCTGGCCCGGGCCACCCCCGAGGAGGTCAGGATGATCCTGATCGACCCGAAGATGGTGGAACTCACGCCTTACGAAGGCATTCCGCACCTGATCACGCCGATCATCACCCAGCCCAAGAAGGCGGCGGCCGCGCTGGCGTGGCTGGTCGAGGAGATGGAGCAGCGCTACCAGGACATGCAGGCCTCCCGGGTGCGCCACATCGACGACTTCAACGAGAAGGTGCGCTCCGGCGCCATCACCGCGCCGCTGGGCAGTCAGCGCGAGTACCGGCCCTACCCGTATGTGGTGGCGATCGTCGACGAGCTGGCCGACCTGATGATGACCGCCCCGCGCGACGTCGAGGACGCCATCGTGCGGATCACCCAGAAGGCCCGCGCCGCCGGCATTCACCTGGTGCTGGCCACCCAGCGGCCGTCGGTGGACGTGGTCACCGGGCTGATCAAGACCAACGTGCCGTCGCGGCTGGCGTTTGCGACGTCGTCGCTGACCGACAGCCGCGTCATCCTGGACCAAGCAGGCGCGGAAAAGCTGATCGGCATGGGCGACGGCCTGTTCCTGCCGATGGGCGCGGGCAAGCCGATCCGGCTGCAGGGCGCATACATCACCGACGAGGAGATCCACGCCGTCGTCACCGCCTGCAAGGACCAGGCCGAACCGGAGTACACCGAGGGCGTCACCGCCGCCAAGCCCACCGGCGAACGCACCGACGTCGACCCCGACATCGGCGACGACATGGACGTGTTCCTGCAGGCAGTCGAGCTGGTGGTGTCCAGCCAGTTCGGTTCGACGTCGATGCTGCAGCGCAAGCTGCGCGTCGGCTTCGCCAAGGCCGGCCGGCTGATGGACCTGATGGAGACCCGCGGGATCGTCGGGCCGTCGGAGGGCTCCAAGGCGCGTGAGGTGCTGATCAAGCCCGACGAACTGGCCGGAACGCTGGCGCTGATCCGCGGCGGCAGCGATGCCAACGGATCCGACGAAGACGAGTAGCGGCGATCGCGAGGGCGGCGCAGCCGGGCGATGCGGGTCGCCGCCATCGAGCTAGAGCACCAGCAGCATCCGGGAGTTGCCGAGGATGTTGGGCTTGACGTAGCTGAGGTCCAGGAACTCGGCGACACCGATGTCATACGACCGGCACATCTCCTCGAACACCTCGGCGGTCACGGGCGTGCCCTCGATCTCGGTGAACCCGTGCCGGGCGAAGAACTCGGTTTCGAACGTCAACACGAACAGCCGCTTCAGGGCCAGCTCGCGAGCGACCTCGAGCAGCCGGTCGACGATCGCGTGGCCGATGCCGTGGCCGGTCATCGCCGGATCGACCGCGACGGTGCGGATCTCGCCGAGGTCGGACCACATCACGTGCAGGGCGCCGCAACCGACCACCCGGCCCTCGTGCTCGGCCACCCAGAACTCCTGCACGGCCTCGTACAGCGTCACCAAATTCTTCTCGAGCAGGATCTTTCCGGCGTAGGTGTCGACCAGGTGCTTGATGGCCGGAACATCGGATGTTCGCGCGCGCCGAACCAGCGGCCGATAACGCTCTGGACTTCTGCTCACGGCTAACAGTATCGACATCTCGGACGGCTGTGCTGGTCAACCGTTATTCTGTTGCCGTGTCGGGGCAGCCGCAGACGGGTCCGTTAACCGGACCGCCGGGCCGCGCAAACATCGCCAATCTCGCCAATACGCTGACCCTGTTGCGGCTGGTGCTGGTGCCGGTCTTCCTGCTCGCCCTGTTCGCCGGCGACGGCCGCGAAAGCGGCTTCCGCGTAATCGCTTTCGTCATCTTCGCGATCGCCTGCATCACCGATCGGCTGGACGGCCTGCTGGCCCGCAACTACGGCATGGCGACCGAATTCGGCGCGTTCGTCGATCCGATCGCCGACAAGACGCTGGTGGGCTCGGCGCTGATCGGGCTCTCGATGCTCGGGGAGCTGCCGTGGTGGGTCACGGTGCTGATCCTGACGCGCGAATTCGGGGTGACCGTGCTGCGGCTGGCCGTGATTCGCCGCGGCGTCATCCCGGCCAGCTGGGGCGGCAAACTCAAGACCGTCGTGCAGGTGCTGGCCATCGGCTTGTTCGTGCTGCCCTGGACGGGAACCCCGGGGCCGTTCCGGGTGGTCGCGGAGGTGGTGATGGGCGCGGCGATCGTGCTGACGGTGATCACCGGCATCGACTACGTCGTGTCGACGGTGCGGGAAGTCCGCCGCACGCCCGGTTGATTCTCCGGCCCCGACCGGGAACCAGACCACCGCTCTCGGCGTTCACCTAGTGAGCACCTGCCGCAGCAGTGCGTGCCGCGCAGGGCCGACCGGACGAAGGAGGGCGGGATGGCGCCATTGGTGCGCGAGGTCATCGGCGACGTGCTGCGCGAGGCCCGCACGACACAGGGCCGCACGTTGCGCGAGGTCTCCGATTCGGCGCGGGTGAGCCTCGGCTACCTGTCCGAGGTGGAGCGCGGCCGCAAGGAGCCCTCCAGCGAGCTGCTGAACGCGATCTGCGACGCGCTGGACGTACCGTTGTCGTCGGTTCTCATCCACGCCGGCGAGCGGATGGCCAGCGAGGAGCGCACGGCCGTCGGCGCGCCCGCGGACGGGGCGAGCGGCACCAGCATCAAGGTCGTCATCCCACCGGTGGCCTCGTTGGCGTTGGCCTGAGCGCCGGGCACCGATCCCGCGTAAGGGGTGGGGCGATCGGCGCCGACCCACTAAATTGAGCGACAGGCGCAGAGCCCCTCAGGCCCACCCGGGGATCCTCAAGAAGCGAAGGCGGAGCTAACTCATGGCCAATCCGTTCGTCAAGGCGTGGAAGTACCTCACGGCGCTGTTCAACGCCAAGATCGACGAGCACGCCGACCCCAAAGTGCAGATCCAGCAGGCCATCGAGGAAGCGCAACGCACGCACCAGGCGCTGACCCAGCAGGCCGCGCAGGTCATCGGCAACCAGCGGCAGCTGGAGATGCGGCTCAACCGTCAGCTGGCGGACGTGGAGAAGCTGCAGGTCAACGTGCGTCAGGCGTTGACGCTGGCCGACCAGGCCACCGCGGCCGGGGACGCCGCCAAGGCGACCGAGTACAACAACGCCGCCGAGGCGTTCGCCGCCCAGCTGGTGACCGCCGAGCAGAGCGTCGAAGACCTCAAGACGCTGCACGACCAGGCGCTGGGCGCGGCCGCGCAGGCCAAGAAGGCCGTCGAGCAGAACGCCATGGTGCTGCAGCAGAAGATCGCCGAGCGCACCAAGCTGCTCAGCCAGCTCGAGCAGGCCAAGATGCAGGAGCAGGTGAGCGCCTCGCTGCAGTCGATGAGCGATCTCGCCGCCCCCGGCAACGTGCCCAGCCTCGACGAGGTGCGCGACAAGATCGAGCGACGGTACGCCAACGCGATCGGGGCCGCCGAGCTCGCGCAGGGGTCGGTGCAGGGCCGGATGCGCGAGGTCGAGCAGGCCGGGGTGCAGATGGCTGGCCATTCCCGGCTCGAGCAGATTCGCGCCTCGATGCGCGGGGAGGCCCTGCCGACCGGCGGGACGCCGGCCGCGGGGACGACGCCCGCGCCCGCGGAGAGCGCTGGCGGCTCGGTGACCGAGAAGCCACTTGGCCAGTAGCCGAAGCGTCATGGCGGTGAAGGCGTCGCGGCCCGGTCCGTGGCGCGCGTTCCTGCACCGCGGACTGGCCACCGCCGCCGACCTGTCCGACCTGGTGGCCCGCAAGCTCAGCGCGGCCGCGGACCCGCGCGCACGCCAGTTGCGGCGCCGTCGTCGCGCGCTGCGCTGGGGCCTGATCTTCAGCGCGGGCTGTGTGTTCTGGGCGGCGGTGACGATGCTGCTGGCGGCCTGGGGCTGGTTCGCGCTGCTGCTCGAAATCACCGGCGGCGTCGCGGTTTTCATGGCTATCCCGGCGACGCTGTTGCTGCTTCGCTATCGCTGGCTGCGCTCCGAGCCGCTGCCGGTGCCGCGGGCCACCACTGTGCGCCGGCTGCCGCCGCCGGGTTCGGCGGCGCGCCCGGCGATGTACGCGCTGGGCGCCTCCGAGCGTGGATTTTCCTCCCTGGTGGCGGTGATCGAGCGGGGCGCGATGTTGCCGGCCGCCGAGATCCGCGACCTGACCGCCGCCGCCACCAGAACCTCGGCCGCCATGGCGTCCACCGCCGCGCAGGTGGTGTCGATGGAGCGGGCGGCCGAAGCCAGCGCGGAATCGCGGACGTATCTGGTGCCCACCATCAACGCGTTCACCGCCCAGCTGTCTGCGGGCGTTCGCCAATACAACGAAATGGTCACCGCGGCAGCGCAATTGGTGTCCTCGGCGAACGGCGACGGATCGGCCGCGTCGCAGCACTACCGCGCGGAGCTGGCCGGGGCGACGGACCGGCTGCTCGGTTGGGCGCAGGCCTTCGACGAACTCGGCGGGCTGCGGGGAACCGGCTAGTCGCCGAGAAGCGTTGTCAGAACGTCGCTTTCAGCGACGGCACCAACAGCGCCGCCAGGCCGCGCGCGGTGGCCTTGAGCATGTCGAAGAAGTCAAAGTAATCCCGCCACAACGTGATTCGCCCGCTCTGGACCTCGAACACGCCGCACACCCAGAACTGCAGACGCAGCGGGCCGAAGATCAGCGCGTCGGTGCGTTCGGTCAGCACCGCGCCGCCGTCGGCCGCGATGCGGTGGATCTTCACCTCGAAGGCCGCGCGGCCCTCCATCTGGCGAAACAGTTTGACGGCCCTGGCCCGGCCATGGATGGTGGGCAGGCCGACGTTCTCGTAGACGAGGTCGTCGGCCAGCGCGGCGCCCGCGGCGTCGTAATCCGCCTCCTGCAGCGCGTTCAGGAAGCCTTCGACCGTACGGGTGTTCGCAACGGTTGTCCCAGTCAGCTCGGTCATCTTGTCAGCGTAGGCGCGTGGCCGCGGGGCGCTATGGCAGGGTGAGCACGATGCGCGTCGCCGTGGTCGCCGGGCCGGATCCCGGGCATTCGTTCCCGGCGATTGCGCTGTGCCAACGCTTCGCCGAAGCCGGTGACGAACCCACGATCTTCACCGGCGCCGAATGGCTCGACGCCGCCCGCGGCGCCGGCATCGACGCCGTCGCGCTGGACGGGCTGGCCGCCACCGACGACGACGTCGACGCCGGCGCCAGGATTCACCGGCGCGCCGCGCGGATGGCGGTACTCAACGTGCCCGCGCTGCGCGAACTCGCGCCCGACCTGGTGGTGTCCGACGTCATCACCGCCGGCGGCGGCATGGCCGCCGAACTGCTCGGCATCCCGTGGATCGAGCTCAACCCGCACCCGCTGTACCTGCCGTCGAAAGGCCTGCCGCCGATAGGCAGTGGGCTGGCGCCGGGCACCGGCATCCGGGGCCGGCTGCGCGACGCCACCATGCGCGCGCTGACGGCGCGGTCCTGGCGGGCCGGGCTGCGGCAACGGTCGGCTTCCCGCGTCGAGATCGGCCTGCCGGCCCGCGATCCCGGGCCGCTGCGGCGGCTGATCGCGACGCTGCCCGCGCTGGAGGTCCCCCGCCCGGACTGGCCGGCCGAGGCCGTCCTGGTCGGGCCGTTGCACTTCGAACCGACCGACCGCGTCCTCGAGGTTCCGGCCGGCTCCGGGCCGGTGGTGGTCATCGCGCCGTCGACCGCACTGATCGGGACGGAAGGCCTGGCCGAAGTCGCGTTGGAGTGCTTGACGCCGGGGGAGACGATGCCGGCGGGCTCGCGCCTGCTGGTGTCGCGGCTGGACGGACCGGAGCTCGCGGTGCCGCCGTGGGCGGCGGTCGGGCTGGGGCGTCAGGACGAGCTGCTCGCGCACGCCGACCTGGTGATCTGCGGCGGCGGCCACGGCATGGTGGCCAAGACGCTGCTGGCCGGCGTGCCGCTGGTGGTGGTGCCCGGCGGCGGCGACCAGTGGGAGATCGCCAACCGGGTGCTGCGCCAGGGCAGCGCGCGGCTGATCCGCCCGCTGACCGCCGACGCGTTGGTGGCCGCGGTCAACGAGGTGCTGTCGTCGCCCCGCTACCGGGCCGCGGCGCAGGCCGCGGCCGCCGGCATCGCCGACGTCGCCGATCCGGTCCGGGTGTGCCGCGACGCGCTTGCGGTGGCCGGATGAACCGCGGCGCCCCGGGCCGGTGGCCCTATGCTTCGGCGGGAGGCACTCGATGAGGATCATCACGACAATCGCCGCCGGCACCCTGCTGGCCGGCTCGCTGGGCGGCGCCGCCGTCGCGCACGCCGACAGTCCCGAGGAACAGCAGGCCTGCCAGTTGCTGGACGATCCGGCCGCCGCGCAACAGGGACTCGCTCCGGCCGAATACACCTTCATGCAATTGCGGGCCACCATGTCGGCCCAACGCGCGCGCGACATCATGTCGATTGCGGTCCAGGAGGACTGCCCGAATCACATCGTCGATCTGCCGGCCAGCTGGAGGTAGGCGGGCCGCCCGCTCAGGTGTCCGATCCATGTGCGCTGGGTATGTTGACTGGCGTGCGGCTAACGGAGTTTCACGAGCGGGTGGTGCTGCGCTTCGGCACCACGTACGGGTCTTCGGTCCTGGTGGATCACGTGCTGAGCGGCTTCGGCGGGCGCACCGCCGCCCAGGCCATCGAGGCCGGCATCGAGCCGCGCGACGTGTGGCGGGCGTTGTGCGTCGACTTCGACGTGCCGCGCGAACAGTGGTGATCGCCGCGCGCTATTCGTAGTTATTCGTAGTTATTCGTAGTTATTCGTAGGCCGGGTAGCCGTTCTGCCGCAGCACGGTGGCCAGGTGCACGGCGTTGCGCGCCGCATTTCCGGTGGCCGACGCGACCGGCTCGGGGACGCCGTCGAGGTCGGTGTAGTCGGTGCCCTGCATCGCCTCGCCGTTCCAGTAGGTGCAGCCCTGCGCGGCGATCGAGAACCCGATGTCGTTGAGCGCCTGAAACAGGTCGGCCACGATCTTGTGCGCCCCGTCCTCGTTGCCCACGACCGCGGCCAGCGCCACCTTGCCCACCATCGCCGGTCGGCCCGCGTCGTCGGTGTCGGACAGCTCGGCATCGAGGCGCTCCAGGACGCGCTGGGCGACGCTGGACATGTGGCCGACCCAGGTGGGCGTCGACACGATGACGATGTCCGCCGATTTGATCTTGTCCAGCAGCGCCGGCCACTCGTCGCCGGGACCCATGTCCGCCTCGACCCCGGGCAGCAGCGCCAGGTCCACGCAGCGCACCTTCTCACCCTCGACGCCCGCGCTGCGCAGCTGATCGAGCAACTGGTCGGCGAGCAGTTCGCTGCTGGACGGCGCCGGGCTCTTCTTCAACGAGCAGACCAACGCGATAGCGCGCAGGGACGGGGTTGCGGCTGAGGACATGGTGCTCACGTACCCCGACCGGGCAACGACAAACGAGGCCCGCGCCCGAGCGGCCTATCCCGGCACCCGGTGCAGCACGCAATCACCGCACAGCGAACCCGCGGGCAGCCGATAGAAGAGGCAGCAGCTGCGGCGCAGGAATCCCAGCTGCGGGCCGGTGATGACACCGGATCCGGCCAGCACGCCGGTGTCCAGCAGCGACCCGGTCAGCTCGGTGGTCTTGCGGTGCAGGTCGGGCCGCGCCGCCACCAGGGCCCGTGCGGCGCCCACCAGCGCGGAGGCGATGTTGCCCGCGAGCAGGGCGGGCGCCAGGTTGACCCGCAGGCCGGCGGCGAGCGGTTGCAGGTGTTCTTCGACGACCACCCGGTACAGCGCGTCGTGCGAATCGACGGGCTGCCCGACGGGCCTGGGCAGTCGTAACCGGGCGTCGTCGTCGGCGCGTTGCAGTTCATCGAGGTCGGGGACGACGCCGTGGCCGATCGCGCAGGCGAGCACCGGTGACCACAGCCGGGTGGCGTGGGCGAGGTGGACCAGCGACGCGCCGATCCGCAGGTCCGTCGTGTGGTAGCGGCGGGCGGTGGCGTCGATCAGGTCGGCGCAGCCGTCGGCGTAGGACCGCGCGACCGGATGCCATCCCGCCGGGTCCCCACCCACGGTCAGCGCGAAAAAGCCTCCGTAGGAAGCCGTTTCGGCCAGCTGGGGGGAGATGTCCATGGGTTCGCGACCGCCTCTCGGGGGGATCCGCCCCCGAAGAGGCCCGTCGGCGCCTTTCGATCGCCGATGTTGCCACACGCGCCGGGGCGCAACGGCGTGTCGAACTTGAATCGAACACCTGTTCGGCTAGTGTGGTGAGCGTTCGGCCAGTCAACTTGTCGGTGACCTTCTCTAGTGTCACCGCCAACCGACCGATACCGGTCAGACGAACACCGACTATAGGAGAGACACCATGGCGCAAGCCCCCGACCGCGAGAAGGCTCTCGAACTGGCGATGGCCCAGATCGAAAAGAGCTACGGCAAAGGCTCGGTGATGCGTCTCGGCGACGAGACGCGTCAGCCGATTTCGATCATCCCCACCGGATCCATCGCGCTGGACGTGGCCCTGGGCATCGGCGGGCTGCCCCGTGGCCGGGTCGTGGAGATCTACGGCCCGGAATCGTCGGGTAAGACCACGGTCGCCCTGCACGCGGTGGCCAACGCCCAAGCCGCCGGCGGCGTCGCCGCCTTCATCGACGCCGAGCACGCCCTGGACCCGGAGTACGCCAAGAAGCTCGGCGTGGACACCGATTCCCTGCTGGTCAGCCAGCCCGACACGGGGGAGCAGGCCCTCGAGATCGCCGACATGCTGATCCGCTCCGGCGCGCTGGACATCCTGGTCATCGACTCGGTGGCCGCGCTGGTGCCGCGCGCCGAGCTCGAAGGCGAGATGGGCGACAGCCACGTCGGGCTGCAGGCTCGGCTGATGAGCCAGGCGCTGCGCAAAATGACTGGCGCGCTGAACAATTCGGGCACCACCGCAATCTTCATCAACCAGTTGCGCGAGAAGATCGGGGTGATGTTCGGCAGCCCCGAAACCACCACGGGTGGAAAGGCGTTGAAGTTCTACGCGTCGGTGCGCATGGACGTGCGCCGGATCGAGACGCTCAAGGACGGCACCAACGCGGTCGGTAACCGCACCCGGGTCAAGATCGTCAAGAACAAGGTGGCGCCGCCCTTCAAGCAGGCCGAGTTCGACATCCTCTACGGCCAGGGGGTCAGCCGGGAGGGCTCGCTGATCGACATGGGCGTGGAGCAGGGCTTCATCCGCAAGTCCGGCTCCTGGTTCACCTATGAGGGCGAGCAACTCGGCCAGGGCAAGGAGAACGCCCGCACGTTCCTGAAGGAAAACGACGAAGTCGCCAACGAGATCGAGAAGAAGATCAAGGAAAAGCTCGGCATTGGCGCGGTCGTGACCGATGGCTTGTCCGATGACAGCGTCCTGCCCGCCCCCGTCGACTTCTGAGCCCTCCCGCGAGGAGCAGGCGCGAGCGCTGTGCCTGCGCCTGCTCACCGCGAGAGCGCGCACCCGCGCCGAACTGCGCGGCCGGCTGGCCAAGCGCGGCTATCCCGACGACGTCAGTGAGCGGGTGCTCGACCGGTTGGCCTCCGTCGGCCTGATCGACGACGCCGACTTCGCCCAGCAGTGGGTGCAGTCCCGCCGGACCCACGCAGGGAAAAGCAAGCGCGCCTTGGCCGCCGAACTGCACACCAAGGGCATCGACAACGACGTGATCACCTCGGTGCTCGCCGGGATCGACGCCGGCGCCGAGCGGGACCGGGCGGAGCAGTTGGTCCGGTCCAAGCTGCGCCGGGAAACGCTGAACGACGACGATGCCCGGGTGACCCGCAGGCTGGTGGGGATGCTGGCGCGCCGTGGCTACAGCCAGAACATGGCGTGCGAGGTCGTCTTCGCCGAGCTGGCCGCCGAGCGGGAGCGGCGCCGGGTCTAGCCCTGACGTGCGGTTTCTCGCGTGCCGACCGGCCGCCGTACCATGGCCGGGTGACTTCGATGGTGCGAGAGACCGTGGCGGCGGACGCCGCACCGGCGCGCACCTACCAAGTCCGCACCTACGGCTGCCAGATGAACGTCCACGACTCGGAGCGGTTGGCGGGCCTGCTGGAAGCGGCCGGATACCGACGCGCGGCCGAGGGTGCCGACGCCGACGTGGTCGTGTTCAACACCTGCGCGGTCCGGGAGAACGCCGACAACAAGCTGTACGGCAACCTCAGCCACCTGGCGCCCCGCAAGCGCGGCAATCCCGAGATGCAGATCGCCGTCGGCGGCTGCCTGGCCCAAAAGGACCGCGACGCGCTGCTGCGCAAGGCGCCCTGGGTCGACGTCATCTTCGGCACGCACAACATCGGGTCGCTGCCCACCCTGCTGGAGCGGGCCCGGCACAACCAGGTCGCCCAGGTGGAAATCGCCGAGGCGCTGCAGGAGTTTCCGTCGTCACTGCCCAGCGCTCGCGAATCCGCCTATGCCGCTTGGGTTTCCATCTCGGTCGGGTGCAACAACAGCTGCACGTTCTGCATCGTCCCGTCGCTGCGGGGAAAGGAGGTCGACCGCAGCCCGGACGACATCCTGGCCGAGGTCAGGTCACTGGTGGCCGACGGCGTGCTCGAGGTCACGCTGCTGGGCCAGAACGTCAACGCCTACGGGGTGTCCTTCGCCGACCCGGCGCTGCCGCGGGACCGCGGCGCCTTCGCCCGCCTGCTGCGGGCCTGCGGCGACATCGACGGGCTGGAGCGGGTGCGGTTCACCTCGCCGCACCCGGCCGAATTCACCGACGACGTCATCGAGGCCATGGCGCAGACGCCCAATGTCTGCCCCGCCCTGCACATGCCGCTGCAGTCCGGGTCGGACCGGGTGCTGCGCGCGATGCGGCGCTCGTACCGCGCCGAGCGCTACCTCGGCATCATCGACCGGGTCCGGGTCGCCATGCCGCACGCCGCCATCACCACCGACCTGATCGTCGGGTTCCCCGGTGAGACCGAAGAGGACTTCGCGGCCACACTGGACGTGGTGCGGGCGGCCCGCTTTTCGGCCGCGTTCACCTTCCAGTACTCCAAGCGGCCCGGCACCCCGGCCGCTGAACTCGACGGGCAGATCCCGAAAGCCGTTGTGCAGGAACGCTATGACCGGCTGATCGAGCTGCAGGAGGCGATCTCGCTGGAGGGCAACCAGGCGTTGATCGGTCAGACCGTCGAATTGTTGGTCGCCACCGGCGAAGGGCGCAAGGACAGCCGCACCGCCCGGATGAGCGGGCGGGCCCGCGACGGCCGGCTGGTGCACTTCGCCGTCGACACACCGGGCGACATCAGGCCCGGCGACATCGTCACCACGGCGATCACCGGGGCCGCGCCCCACCACCTCATCGCCGACGCGGGCGTCCTCACCCATCGCCGCACCCGGGCGGGTGATGCCCAGGCCGCCGGGCAGCGCCCACGCGGCATCGGCCTTGGCATGCCCGCCCTCGGGCCGCCCATCGGCCCGGCCGAACCCCTTGGATGTGCACGATGAAAAAAGAGACGAACAACGAAGATTTGCAGCTCGGCGCCCTGCGCACCGAGATCGAGGCCGCCGAACGCCGGGTGGCTCGCGGAATCGACCCGGGCCCGCGGGCCTTCTTCGTGTCGATCCTGGTGTTCGTGCTGCTGGCGTCGTTTGTCTTGCCGCACACCGGCGACGTGCGCGGCTGGGACGTGCTGTTCGGTAGCCACCACGCCGGTGCGGCCGCCGTGGCTTTGCCGTCGCGGGTGTTCGCCTGGCTGGCGCTGGTGTTCGGCGTGGGCTTCTCGATGCTGGCGCTGGTGACGCGGCGCTGGGCGCTGGCCTGGGTCGCGCTGGCCGGCACGGCCATCGCGGGCGCCGCGGGCATGCTGGCGATCTGGTCGCGCCAGACCGTCTCCGCGGGCCACCCGGGGCCGGGCTGGGGTCTGATCGTCGCCTGGCTGACCGTGCTCGTGCTGACCTACCACTGGGCGCGGGTGGTCTGGTCGCGCACCATCGTGCAACTGGCCGCCGAGGAGCAGCGGCGCCGCGTCGCGGCCGCGCAGCAGTCGACCTCGCTGCTGGACGGTCTGGACGAGCCCGCCGCCGGGACCACCGACGACCCCGGAACGACCAAGGGCGCCTGAGGGCGCTAAGGCTTGCGGGTCAGGGCCTCAACGGCCGCCTGCGCCCACTGCCGCCACTGCTCGGCGTTGGCTCGAGCCTCGTCGGCCTCCTTGGTCCGGCCCGCCGCGGCGGCCTTCTGAGCCTGCTGTTCGTACTGCTCGGCGCGGGCCTGGAACTGCTCGGCGCGGGCCTGCGCCTGCGGGTCGGACCAGCCGACGTCGCCGGCGTCGCGCACCTTCTTCTCGACCGCGCGCAGCCGCCGCTCCAACTCGGCGGACCGCTCGCGCGGCACCTTGCCGATCGCATCCCACTTCTCGGTGATCGCGCGCAGCGCCGCGCGGGCGGCGTCGTGGTTGCTGGTGTCGAGCTTCTCCGCCTCGGCCAGCAGCGCCTCTTTGGCGGCCGCGTTGGCCCGGAACTCCGCGTCCTTTTCCGCCGTCACGGCGTTGCGGGCGGTGAAGAACACGTCCTGGGCGGCCTTGAAACGCCGCCACAAGGCGTCGTCGACCTCCCGCGTCGCCCGCCCGGCCGCCTTCCACTCGGTCAGCAGTTTGCGGAATTCCGCGCTGGTCGCGGTCCAGTCGGTCGAGTCGGACAGCTCCTCGGCCCGCTCGCACAGGCGTTCCTTGGCCTGGCGGATCCCCGAGCGCTCCCGATCCAGCTCGGCGAAGTGCGATCCCCGCCGCCGGTTGAACGCCTCCCGAGCCGCCGAATAGCGCTTCCACAACGCGTCGTCGACCTTGCGGTCCACGCCGGTGATCGTCTTCCACTCGTCGAGGATCGCGCGGAACCGGTCGCCGGTGGCCTTCCACTGCGTCGAGTTGGCGGCCAACTCCTCGGCCTCCGCGGCCAGCGCCTCCTTGCGGGCGGTCTGGGTGGCCCGGTGCTCCTCACGGCGGGAGCGCTCCGCGGCGACCGTCGCCTCGGCGTGCTCGGCGATGGTGGTCAACCGGCCCGCCAGCGCATCGATGTCACCCAGCACGGCCGCCGTCGGCAGCGTCTCGGCCAGCTCGGCCGCGTGCGCCTTGATCTTGCGCGCGTCACCGCTTCCCGACGCCAGGCGCTCCTCCATCAGGGTGACCTCGGTGGCCAGGTCATCGAAGCGCCGGCCGAAGTGGGCGAACGCCGCCTCCCGGTCGCCGGCCTGCCAGGAGCCGATGATGCGCTCGCCGGCGCTGCTGATCAGCCACACCGTGCCGTCGTCGTCCACGCGGCCGAACTGGTGCGGATTGCTGGGCGGCGGCATCACCAGCGGGTGCGCGGTGGTGGGTCGCGGTGTCGGCCGGGGGCCGGGACGCGGCCCCGGGCGCGGCACTGGCCGAGCCGAATCGTCGCGAGGCTCGTCAGACGTCATGCGCTCGTCACTACCTTTCGCAACCTTCCGCGCGGTCCGAGTCCCGCGCACCTGCCGCGCGTAGCGGCACCATAGTCCTGCAGCTGCCGGAACCTTCACGGTTCGCCCAACAGCCGCCTAACGATATTCAAGCAGCTTGCCCTGCCCCACGCCGCCACCTTGGCATTCCTGACCGGACCGGCACCAGCACGGCGCCGGCACCCTGTGGATGCTTCGGCGGCGGTGGCCATCGCCTCCCCGCCGGCCCGCGACCGCGCGCGTGGC
>NZ_LZLL01000189.1:0-1448 GCF_001669335.1 Mycobacterium sp. 1245852.3
GTGCGTGAGGAGCGGGTGGCGTGTTTTCGATGGGGCGGGCGGACTGCCCGGTGGCGTTACCGCGTTCCGGCGGCGTCGACGTCTTCTTGGCGCTGTCCGGGTTCTTCTTCGGCGGCAAGGTCCTGCGCGCCGCGCTCGACCCGGCGGCCTCGCTGTCGCCGGTCGCCGAGGTGATCCGGCTGGTGCGCCGCCTGCTTCCCGCCCTGGTCGTGGTGCTGGCCGGCTGCGGACTGCTCACCCTCCTGGTGCAACCGGAGACGCGCTGGGAGACGTTCGCCGACCAGAGCCTGGCCAGCCTGGGCTACTACCAGAACTGGGAGCTGGCCCACACCGCGGCCGACTACCTGCGCGCCGGCGAGGCCGTCTCCCCGTTGCAGCACATTTGGTCGATGTCGGTGCAGGGCCAGTTCTACGTCGGCTTCCTGCTGCTGGTCGCGGGGTGCGCGGCGCTGTTCCGCCGAGCGCTGCGGGCACACCTGCGGACCCTGTTCGTGGTGCTGCTGAGCGCGCTGACGGTGGCGTCGTTCTGGTACGCGGTCGTCGCCCACGGCGACAACCAGGCGCTCGCCTACTACAACAGTTTCGCCCGGGCCTGGGAGTTGCTGCTGGGCGCGCTGGTCGGCGCGGTGGTGCCCTACATCCGTTGGCCGATGTGGCTGCGCACCGCGCTGGCCACCGTCGCGCTGGCCGCGATCGTGTCGTGCGGCGCCCTGATCGACGGCGTCAAGGAATTCCCCGGCCCGTGGGCACTGGTCCCCGTCGGGGCCACGATGCTGATGATCCTGGCCGGGGCCAACCTCGGCCATGGCGGCGCCGCTGAGCGGATGCCGATGCCCAATCGGCTGCTGGCCACGCGGCCGCTGGTGGCGCTGGGCACGATTGCCTACTCGCTGTACCTGTGGCACTGGCCGCTGCTCATCTTCTGGCTGTCCTACAGCGGGCACCGGCACGCCAACTTCGTCGAAGGCGCGGCGGTGCTGCTGGTGTCGGGACTGCTGGCCCACCTGACCACCCGGCTGGTCGAGGACCCGCTGCGGTACCGGGCCCCGTCCCCCGCGCCGGGGCCGACGACGATGCCCTGGTGGTTGCGCCTGCGCCGGCCGACGATGGCGCTGGGATCGATGGTGGTGCTGCTCGGCGTCACGCTCACCGCGACCTCGTTCACGTGGCGCCAGCACGTCACGGTGTTGCGCTCGGCCGGCAAGGAACTCAGCGTCCTCAACCCCCAGGACTACCCCGGCGCGCGCGCCCTCACCGAACGCGTGCGGGTGCCCACGCTGCCGATGCGGCCCAGCGTCCTGGAGGTCAAGCACGACCTGCCGGACTCGACCCGGGACGGCTGCATCAGTGACTTCGTCAACCCCGCGGTGGTCAACTGCACCTACGGCGACCTGCGCGCCACCCGAACCATCGCCCTGGCCGGCGGCTCGCACGCCGAACACTGGCTG
>NZ_LZLL01000190.1:0-5819 GCF_001669335.1 Mycobacterium sp. 1245852.3
CTTCGGCGCGCATCGCGATGACCTCGAGCGGGTCGTCCCAGGCGTGCGCGATGTGCTTGTAGAACTCCTTGTACTCCGACTTCATCGCCTGGCCCATCCGCATGCAGGTCGAGCGGCGAGAACCGGCCGGCGAGGAGGGCGGCGAGGAGACCGTCACCATCGAGACCGAAACCCTCAACTCGATGAAGGCCCTGTGGGCCAGGCGATGAAGTCGGAGTATTTCTTGACCAGGCTCCTGATCTTGAACTCCGCGGTGTAGTCGTGCAGCTCGTCCTCGGCGTCCTCGGGCTTGAGGTGCAGGATGACCGACGTTCCCTGCGGGGCGTCGTCGACCGATTCGATGGTGTATGTGCCCTCGCCGCTGGATTCCCATCTGGTGGCCTCGCTCTCGCCGGCTTTGCGGGTGAGCAGCTCGACCTTGTCGGCGACCATGAAACTCGAATAGAAACCGATACCGAACTGGCCGATGAGTTCTTCCGAGGCCGCTCGGTTTTTCAGGTTCTGCGCCTCCCTTAGTTGCTTGCGCAGCTCGGCGGTGCCCGACTTGGCCAGCGTGCCGATCAGATCCACCACTTCGGCGCGGGTCATCCCGATGCCGTTGTCACGGATGGTCAGGATGCGCGCATCCTTGTCCACGTCGATCTCGATGTGCAGGTCGGAGGTGTCGACGTCGAGGTCCTTGTTCCGGAACGCTTCAAGCCGCAGCTTGTCCAGCGCGTCGGAGGCGTTGGAGATCAACTCCCGCAGGAACGAGTCCTTATTGGAGTAGACGGAATGGACCATCAGATCCAGCAGTTGCCGAGCCTCTGCCTGAAACTCCAACTGCTCGACGCGCGCGTTCATGACTGCTCCTACAGCTCCTTTCCAAAGGACAGTGACGTCTCAAATTTACCGAGCCGCCCACCATTGGTGTTCGGTGGACCCATCCACTTCGGGGCAACCGCCTCTAGGCTGAACGCATGTCTGTTGCTCAAAGCGAACGTGCCGCCCTGGTGGAAACCATGCGCGGCGTCGGGCCGGACGCGCCCACGCTGTGCGAGGGATGGAAGACGCGGGACCTGGCCGCGCACCTGGTGATCCGTGAGTACCGTCCCGACGCCGCGCCCGGCATCCTGATTCCTTTCTTCGCCTCCCACACCGAGAAGGTGCAGAACCAGGTGGCCGAGCGGAATGAGTGGGATGAGCTGGTCGGCAAGCTCGCCGCCGGCCCGCCGGTCTACTCGCCGCTCAAACTGCTCGACCCGGTGGCCAACGTGGCCGAGATGTTCATCCACCACGAGGACGTGCGCCGCGCGCAGCCGGGCTGGCAGCCGCGCTCGCTGGAGCCCGCCCTGAGCAAGATGCTGCGGCGCACCTTGCCGTTGATGGCCCGGGTCACCCTCGCCAAGGTGCCCGGCCGGGTGGCGCTGCGTACCCCGGAGGGCAAGACGGTGCTCACCGCCGGTCAGGGCCCCGCGGTGACGGTGACCGGGGCGCCCGAGGAGCTCTTGCTGTTCAGCGTGGGGCGGCAGGCCAAGGTCGACTTCGACGGCGACGCCGCGGCGGTGCAGGCCGTCCGCGATGCGCCTAAGGGGTTGTAGGACCGGCGATCGCGGCGGCCGCTTGCGGGCCGTCCGGGAGGATATCCGCGATTCGAAACTTGATAGCGCATGCGCTATCAAGTTTGAGTGGACGTTGGTCATCCGAAGGCCGCGCGCAGCTCCTTCTTGATGACCTTGCCGAACTGATTGCGCGGCAGCGTCTCGACGACCACCAGGTGTTCGGGGTGTTTGTATCGGCTGAGGCCGCGTGATTGGCAATGTCGCACAAGGGATTCCAACGTCACACCGTCGGCCGTCGCGGGCACCACGACGGCACAGACGCGTTCGCCGGTTCGGGGGTCCGGAATGCCGATCACGGCGACATCGGCGACGTCGGGATGGGTGGCGAGCGCATTCTCGATTTCGAGCGCCGAGATGTTCTCCGCGTTGCGGATGATCGCGTCCTTGGTGCGGCCCGTGACGCGGACATTGCCGTCGGCATCGATCAGGCCGAGATCACCTGTGCGCAACCAGCCTTCGTCGTCGAACGCGTCGGCGTCGAGCGCCGGGTCGGCGTAGCCGAGGAAGCACTGGGGTCCCTTCAGCAGCAGCTCGCCCTCCTGACCGGCGGCCAGTTCGACGCCGCGGCTGTCGACCGCGCGGACTGCGACCCCAGGGACCGGCGGCCCGACGGTGTGATCGAGCACCCCGGGCGCGGCGGTCAACGAGGGTGACGTCGCGCACGGAAACTCGGTCATGCCCCACGCATTGGCGATGCCGGCCAGGCCGAAGGTGTCGCGGACCTGGCGACTGAGTTCGGCGGTGACGGGCGCTCCCCCGGCCAGGCAGCCTCGGACCGACGGAAACAGCGGCCGATCGCCTTGGGCCCGTTGGGCTTCGAGGAATGCAACGAAGAACGGGGTCGCGGTCCCCAGGAACGTCGGATTGTGCGCCGCGATGGCCCACGGCGTGGTGGCCGGGTCG
Source organism: Mycobacterium sp. 1245852.3 (assembly GCF_001669335.1). NCBI lineage: Bacteria > Bacillati > Actinomycetota > Actinomycetes > Mycobacteriales > Mycobacteriaceae > Mycobacterium > Mycobacterium sp. 1245852.3. Next base: position 2,505 of record NZ_LZLL01000190.1, read on the forward strand.
AACGTCTCGAACAGGACCAACCGCATGCCGGTCAGCAACCCGGTGGCCAGCATCGCCGCCCCGCCGATGTGTGCGATTGGGAAGGCGATCGGATCCACGTCGCTACTGTTGGCGCCCACCATGCCCACCACTCCCGCCGAGCCGGCGATCACCGACGTGTCGGTGTGACGGATCCCCTTGGGGGCCGCGGTGGTTCCCGAAGAATAGTAGATCCAGCGTGGGTCGTCGGCGGATCTGGGCGGCGGCGGGAGCGCTGCGGTGTCGGCACCGGGCAGCCGCAGCCGGCCGGTGGACGGCGGTGTTGCCAGGTCGAGGGTGAGGACCTCGAAGCCCCTGTCCCTCGACAATGCCCGGGCCAGCTCACCGTATTCGAAGCCGCGCCAAAGCCGGGGAACCACAAGAAATTCGGAGTGCAGTTGGCCGGTGATGAAGCCGACCTCGCTTTCCCGCAGGATGGGGATGATCGGGTTCTGGACCGCACCGAGCCGGGCGAGTGCGGCCATCACCACCATGGTTTCCAGCGTGGTGGGCAGCTGCCAGGACACGACCGTTCCCGGGCGTACCCCCCGTTCGGCCAGGGCGGCAGCGGTTGCGCACGCGGCGTCGTGCAGTTGGCCCGCTGTCAGGCTCCGCCCGTATTCATCGGCGACAAGCGGTCGGGGTGATCCGCGCTGTGCCGCATCGGCGACCAACGCCCAGAATGTCACCGTGCCAATTCCTTTCGGCTCACCTGGCGGACGGATCGGTGGAGGGCGGGCGGAATCCCGAGTGTGCAATCGCGACGGACACCCCGGTGCCGATCGGGCCGTTGGCGTCCACCAGGACCGCCGAGCCGCTGGCCACCCCGTCGTGGCTGTGGTGCGTCAGGGAGGCGAGCCCGACATGGGCGCCCTCGGGCAGCCGGCTGAGCGTGAGCGTGTAGTCGACGTTGATGAACTGCAGGGAGTTGGTGCCCCAGTTGGCGATCGACGCCGTGATGTCACCGGCCATGGCCACGCGGGTGAAGGCGGTGAGCGGTTCGTCGTCGATCAGCGGCCGTGTCTCATGGATCCACGTGTATTTCGGACCGTCGCCTTGCGGCCAGTCCGGATCGGGATTCTGTACGTCCGCGCCCCAGCCGTAGGTGCGCATGAACAGCGTCGAGTAGGCGTCGTCCAGCGGGATCGGTGGCATTTGCACCGGTGGCGACCAGACCTGCCCCTCGGGCTGGGCGCCACGCCGCAAAAACAGCGCGCTCGCCTGCGCCGCCGGGGCGCCGTCCTGGGTGATCACGGCCTCGACCAGCCGCAATCGGCGTCGGTCGTGTTGCACCTTCGTGTGCACCTCGAGCGGCGCCAAGGCCGTGGGCCGGGGTAGGTCGACGGTCAAGCGCGCCGGTTGCAGTTCCGCGTCCCGGGCCGCATCCTCGACCGCCCACGCCAAGAGTCCGCCGACGACATGTCCGCTCAGTGATGGGCCCCATCCGCCACGCGCGATCTTGGTTGGGACGAAGTGGTTTTCGTCGCGGACAAAGTACGGCACGGGTTCCGCCCAGGAAGCTTCCTCCGGCGCGATATCGGGCTCGGCCACTGCATGACCCTTCGGGTGATGGGATTGCGGGCTCTACTGAGGACCGCAACTGTGAATGTTACAGTTGCGCTTCCAGTCGTCGGCTGCGCACCGCGCCGTGACGCTCATCGGTCAGCCGATTGCGGCGCCCACCAGATGACCGATCACGTAGGTGACCCCCAGCGCGAGGCTGCCGCCGATGGCATTGCGCAGCACGGCTCGGCCCTTGCGGGCTCCGCCCAAGCCGGCCGAGACCGCACCGGTGATGACCAGCGCCACGAGTACGGCGACGACCGTGACGGGGACTCGCCACGTGGTCGGCGGGACCAGGATCGCGATCAACGGCAAGAGCGCACCGATCGCAAACGAAAGCGCCGACGACGATGCCGCCTGCCACGGGTTCGTCAGCTCGTCGGGGTTGATGCCCAGTTCGACTTCGGCGTGGGCGAGCAGCGGATTGTGGTCGGTGAGTTCCTCGGCCACGGTGCGAGCCGTCGCCGGCGTCAGGCCCTTCGCTTCATACAGTGCGGCGAGCTCGTCCAGCTCGGCGGCCGGATCTTCGCGCAGTTCGCGACGCTCCTGGCTGAGCAACGCCTTCTCCGTGTCGCGCTGGGTGCTGACGGAAACATATTCGCCCAGCGCCATCGAGACCGCCCCGGCGACCAGGCCGGCGCTGCCCGCGGTCAATATCGGGGCGCGTTCGGCGGTGGCGGCCGCGACCCCCACGACGATGCCCGCGGTGGAGACGATTCCGTCATTGGCACCCAGGACGCCCGCGCGCAGCCAATTCAATTTCGACGACACCGAACCGACGTGGGGTTCGTGCGGATGTGACGCACTCGGCACGGCCGCAACCATATAGATGAAAACCCTTGCCGACTAGCCAACATAGCCTTCCCAAACCGACCTACGCGCCGTGTTGGTCCGCGACGATTCGCCGGAAAAGACCTGGTGAATGCGCTGCGCGGCTGGCCGCCCTCGGGTGGATGACGGCGTTGAGCACGGCATGGTGGCGGCCGCGACCAAACGTTCTGCATGGCAGGGTCACAGCCAGTCCATAGGAAAGCTATCTAGCGTCGGGGATGTAACGGGGGGTGTTCTAACGAACTTCCTTGCAAGAAATCCCTAAGTGGATAGGTGAAGCATCATGAAGTTGAAGCAACTTGTCGGAGGGGTGACCATCGCCGGAGCGCTCAGCGCTGCGGCCTTGGGCATGGGCGCCGGGTTTGCCAACGCTGCGCCCGGAGCGCCACAGCCTCCGGGTAATCACGGCGGGGCGGCGCCCGGTGGCGGCCACGCTCCCACCGGTCCCAACGATCCCGGCGGGCCGGGCGGACCGGGTGGGCCCGGTGGTCCCGGTGGCCACCCCGGCGGCCCCGGTGGTCCTGGCGGTCCGCCGCCTGGTGATCACCCCGGTGGTCCGGGTGGTCCGGGTGGCCCTGGCCCCGATCATCCCGGCGGTCCGGGCGGGCCTGGCGGCCCCGGTGACCACCCAGGCGGGCCTGGCGGCCCCGGTGGTCCAGGCGATCACCCCGGTGCTCCCGGCGGATTCGGTGGACCGGATCCCCACCCCGGCGGCCCTTGGCATGGAGACGCCCAGCGCGGTTACTTCCACGGTGCACCGTGGGGCGACGGACCTGGCCCCTGGGGAGCGGGCGCGCCGCCGCGGCCGGCCTGGGATCGACCGCTCCCTCCGCCCGGTGGGCACTGGGACTACGGCCCGATCAATTACTGGGGCTACCAGGAAACTCCCATTTGGGATCCCGG
>NZ_LZLL01000191.1:0-5872 GCF_001669335.1 Mycobacterium sp. 1245852.3
AAGCCGGCCGCCGGCCACCGCGTGTGTCGAGAGGGCCTGGCGGGCAAGGGCGATGGGGTGCTGGGCCTGCAGCGGCACCACGGCGGTGCCCAGCTCGATGCGTGAGCTGTGGGCGGCCATCAGCGACACCATGGTCAGGCAGTCGAAGTCGTTGGGTACCTGCGGCATCCACGCCGTGTCCAGGCCCGCGGATTCGGCCCATTCGATGTCGGAGACCAGCCTGTCCACCTTGCGGGCCATATCGCCACGCTCGGCGCCGATCATTACTCCGACGCGCACGGTTCCTCCAGGGCTGGCTCGTTTGAGTCGATGTCCGCCGTGTCGGTCAGTTTGCGGATCTCGCGCACCAGGTTCTCCAGCGGTGTCCCGGTGGGGAATACCGCTGCCGCACCGGCCGATAGCAGCTTGGGTACGTCCGCATGCGGGATCGTCCCGCCGACGACGACGGCGATGTCGGCCGCATCGGCGGCGCGCAGCGCTTCGATGGTCCGGGCGGTCAGCGCCAGGTGCGCACCCGACAGGATGCTCAGGCCGACGACGGCGACGTCCTCCTGGACGGCGATGGACGCGATGTCTTCGATGCGCTGCCGGATGCCGGTGTAGATGACCTCGAAACCGGCGTCACGCAGGGTGCGGGCGACAATCTTGGCGCCGCGGTCGTGCCCGTCCAGGCCGGGTTTGGCGACGAGAATGCGGGCCGTCATCTAAAACACCACCGGTTGCTGGAATTCGCCCCAGACCGCCTTGAGCGCGGACACCATTTCCCCGACCGTGCAGTAGGCGTTGGCGCAATCGATCAGCTTGTGCATCAGGTTGTCGTCTCCCTCGGCCGACCGTGACAGCGCGGCCAACGTGGATTCCACTGCAGCCGAATCCCTTTCGGCCTTGACCTTGGACAGCCGCTTGAGTTGCAGGTCGCGGCCCTCCGCGTCGAGTTCGTAGGTGACCACGTCGTGCTCGGGCTCCTCGGTCACGAACCGGTTGACCCCGACGACCGGCCGGGTGCCGGCTTCGACGTCCTGGTGCAGCTTGAACGCCTCGTCGGCGATCAGGCCCTGCAGGTAACCGTCCTCGATGGCCTGGACCATCCCGCCGTGCCGCTCGAGGTCGGACATGATCTCGATGATGCGCTCCTCGGTGGCATCGGTCAGCGCCTCGACGAAGTAGGAGCCGCCGAGCGGGTCGGCGACGCTGGCCACCCCGGTCTCGTGCGCCAGGATCTGCTGGGTGCGCAGCGCCAGGGTCGTGGTTTCCTCGGTGGGCAGGGCGAACGGTTCGTCCCAGGCCGCGGTGAACATCGACTGGACACCGCCCAGCACCGCGGCCATCGCCTCGTAGGCGACCCGGACGATGTTGTTGTGGGCCTGCGGCGCGTACAGCGAGGCGCCGCCGCAGACGCAACCGAAGCGGAACATCGCCGCCTTGGCCGTTTTCGCCCCGTAGCGCTCCTGCACGATCGTCGCCCAACGTCTTCGCCCCGCACGGTATTTGGCGATCTCCTCGAAGAAGTCGCCGTGGGTGTAGAAGAAGAACGAGATCTGCGGCGCGAACTGGTCGATCGTCATGCGGCCGCGCTCGACCACGGTGTCGCAATAGGTCACCCCGTCGGCCAGGGTGAACGCCATCTCCTGCACCGCGTTGGCCCCGGCATCGCGGAAATGCGCCCCCGCCACCGAAATCGCGTTGAACCGCGGAACTTCGGCCGCGCAGAACTCGATGGTGTCGGCGATCAGCCGCAGGGACGGCTCCGGCGGCCAGATCCAGGTACCGCGCGAGGCGTACTCCTTGAGGATGTCGTTCTGGATGGTGCCGGTGAGCTTGGCCCGCGGGATTCCCTTCTTCTCGGCGGCGGCGACGTAGAACGCCAGCAGGATCGCCGCGGTTCCGTTGATCGTCATGCTCGTGCTGAGCTTGTCCAGCGGGATGCCGTCGAACAGGATCTCGAAGTCGGCCAGGGTGTCCACCGCGACGCCGACGCGGCCGACCTCCTCGCCGAACTCCGGGTCGTCGGAGTCGTACCCGCACTGGGTGGGCAGGTCGAGCGCCACCGACAGACCCGTCCCGCCCTGCTCCAGCAGGTAGCGGTAGCGGCGGTTGGATTCCTCGGCGGTGCCGAAGCCGGAGTACTGCCGGAAGGTCCAGAGCTTGCCGCGGTAGCCGGACGCGAAGTTACCCCGGGTGAAGGGGAACTCCCCCGGCTGCGGAGGCTCCGCGTGCACGTCCCCCGGCCCGTAGACGGGCTGCAGCGGGATACCAGACGGAGTGTGGGCCGTATTATCCATCGGTGAATAACGTACTTGCAAAAAAAGAGAATGCCAATACCATACGGTTGACCAGGTAAAAGGAGACTCCATGCCCAACGGTTCGCTCGTCGATCGCACCGTCGTCATCTCCGGCGGCAGCCGCGGAATCGGGCTGGCGATCGGAATCGGTGCGGCCCGGCAGGGCGCCAACGTGGTGCTGCTCGCCAAGACCGACACCCCGCATCCCCGCCTGCCCGGCACCGTTCACACGGCAGCCGCCGAGGTCGAGGCCGCCGGCGGCAAGGCGCTGGCCGTCGTCGGCGACGTCCGCCGCGAAGAGGACGTGCAGCGGGTGGTGGATGCGGCGGTGCAGCGCTTCGGCGGCGTCGACGTCTGTGTCAACAACGCCAGCGCCATCGCGGTGGAACCGACCGCCACGTTGCCGGCCAAGAAGTACGACCTGATGCAGGAGATCAACCTGCGGGGCACCTTCCTGCTGACCAAGGCGTGCGTGCCACATCTGGAGAAATCGGCCAACCCGCACGTGCTGACCATCTCGCCGCCGGTGAACATGAACCCGCGCTGGCTGGGGGCCCACCCCGCTTACACGCTGTCCAAGTACGGGATGACGCTGCTGTCGCTGGGCTGGGCTGCGGAATTCGCCGACGCCGGGATCGGCGTGAATTGCCTTTGGCCGCAGACCTATATCGCGACCGCCGCGGTGGCGAATATGGCCGACGGAGACAAGCTGGCCGAGTCGTCGCGCAGCCCGGAGATCATGGCCGACGCGGCCGTCGAGATCGTCTCACGCCCCAGCCGGGAGGCCACCGGCAACTGCTACATCGACGCCGATGTTCTGCACTCCGCCGGAGTCGCGGACCTGTCCCGCTACGGCGGCGGCGACCAACCGATTCCGGACCTGTTCCTCGACTGAGTCCTACGCGCGGCAAAGGATTTCGCCGTGCGGTATGGCGATCCAACCGTCTTGGGCGGCGGCCCATTCACGCCACGCGGCGGAGATCTCTTCGAGCTGCGCACCGGTGGCCAGCTCGAGGCGTACCAGGTCGCGGGCCACGGTGGAGTGCAGGATTCGGTCGGCCCACATTTCGCCCCACCAGTCGCGAGTCGCGGGCGTGGCATAGCACCACAGGCTGCCGGTGGGCGTGATGTCGGTGAATCCCGCCTGCTGCGCCCACGACAGCAGACGCCGCCCCGCGTCCGGTTCGCCACGGTTGGCGCGCGCGACGCGCTGGTAGAGGTCGCGCCACAGGTCGAGCGCCGGCAGCTCGGGATACCAGACGAAACCCGAGTAGTCGGCATCCCGGGCCGCCACGATGCCGCCCGGCGCGCACACCCGTCGCATCTCTCGCAGCGCCGCCACCGGATCGGCGACGTGCTGCAGCACCTGATGCGCGTGCACGACATCGAAAGTGCCGTTGGGAAATTCGAGCTTGTGCACGTCGGCGGTCCCGAACGAGACGTTGGACAGCTTCCGTTGCTCGACCTCGGCGCGGGCCACGCCGAGCACATCGGGGACCTGATCGACGGCAATGACCGGACCGGGCGCGACCCGCGCGGCCAGGTCGGCGGTGATGGTCCCGGGCCCGCAACCGACGTCGAGCACCGACAGCCCCGGTTTCAGGTGCGCCAGCAGGTAGGCCGCGGAGTCCTCGGCGGTGCGTCGCTGGTGGGAGCGCAGCACCGACTCGTGGTGTCCGTGCGTGTAGGCCGCTCGGTGTTCGTCGTCCATGGTGGCCTTCCTTGCCTGCGTGGCTCGCCTGGAAGACTACGCGTACCGCCCATAATATGGTATTTCTGTCTCATGTATTGAGACAGATCAGTCGACGGGCACGTCGAGAATCGGTTGGTCGACACCGGCGCCCGGGCCGTCGAAATGCCACCACTCCCCCGAATACACCTTCAACCCGCCGTAGTTCATCGCGTTCCGTAGCGCGGCTCGGTTCGCCACCGCGTCGGCACTGATGCCTTGGGTATTGAAAGCGGTTGCCCGAGAGGTGAAGTCGTCGAAGTCGGTGCCCATGTCGGCCAGGCAGAGCCCACCGGCATGCAGCCCGGACGAGCACGGCTGCTGAGCCGTCGTGAACGTCACGTCCACCGAGCGCCCCGACTCGTGGCTGTGCGCGTACGGACCCGGGCGTGCCACCCACGCGGGGTTGGGAACCAGGTGGAACATCTTGACCTGAACCTCGTGCGGGCGATAGCAGTCCCAGAACACCAGCAGGTGGCCCTGCGGGCGCAGGGCGCCGGCCGCGGCGGCAAGGCCGGGCGCCATCGATTGGTGCACAAGGCATCTGGCGTCGGAGGGATACAGCTGCGTGTGGGTGAAATTGTTCGTCGTCGCGTAGCGCAGATCGAGGACCGCATCGGGAACGACGCTGCGGATGTCCACGAAACCGGCCGCTCGCGCGGCGTCGCCGACCGGCGGGATATCGGGATCGCCCGAGGCCGGTGGCGTTAGTGCGGCGCCCACCCAGACCAGCGACACCGCAATGGTCGATCGCAGCACCCAGGTGAGACGCATGCGGTCATTATCCCGGTCGGCCGGCCCGGATCGGGTGAGGCGCCAGGTGTCGTCGCTACCGGCGTCCAGGCGTCAGAAAAGCAGTGGGCTGGTACGAAGATATTCGCACCAGCCCACCGTGACGTATGTGAATTTCAGACGGCGCTGACTCCTACCGCCTGGGGTCCCTTGGCACCTTGCTCCACCTCGAACTGAACACGCTGGTTTTCGTCGAGTGAGCGATAGCCGTTGCCCTGGATCTCGGAGTAGTGGACGAAGAGATCCTTCGTGCCGTCGTCAGGGGTGATGAAGCCGAAGCCCTTTTCACCGTTGAACCATTTCACAGTTCCCTGTGTCATTTACTTACTTCTCTCATCAAATGCGGATGTACCAAACACACCCATGCCTGCCCAGGGTAGCACGAACCTGCGCCATTTCTAAACTAGTTGTGGCGCTTGCTATTTCATCTGCATATCGACCCCGAAGATGGCACCCCGCGACCGGCGGAAGCGGCGCCCAGGCCGCATTTCACCTGAACACGGCGTGTACTCGCCCGCTGCCTGTACAGTGGAGAGGAACCGCGTTCTTGCGGTCACCGCGAATCGCGAACGAACCACGAATGAGGTCGCCGTGCGATTCGATCGTCGTCCGACGCCAGTAACAGTGCGTATCGGCCGAACTTTTCATTCGGAAGGACAGCCCATGGACCAGTCGAACCTGTTTTCCCACCCCGAGGCACCGAAGCATGTCGCCTCGGGCGAAAGCTCCGCAAAACCGGTGGAGCACCCGACGTTTTCCGATCGGCCCGACACCGACGGCTCCACCACTCAACGTCGCTGATCGGCGGTGGGGTGCGTGGACGTCAAGATGCTTTGGCGTACCTGCGGACCAATTCGCCTTCTCCGAACGTACTGGTCCGCTGTTGACCGTTGTCGTCTCGGCTGAAAAACGTCCACTGCCCCGGACCACTCTGCGGAGCACTGATCATCTTGACCGTCAGCCGCAATTCGGTGGGGCGCCGCGTGCCGATAACGTCACCAACCCGGATCTGCGATGGGTGGATCTCGACCGCGTCGCACCAGTTCTCTATTGCCATGTAACCCATCCT
>NZ_LZLL01000192.1:0-57279 GCF_001669335.1 Mycobacterium sp. 1245852.3
ACGCGCGATGGTTGAGGTTGTCGACCACTTCCTGCAGCGTCTCGGGATGCCGCAGGAACGGCGTGATGATGCCGACCGGTAGCGGGGAGACGACGGTCGAGTTCTGATCCGCCCCCAACTCCAGCAGCGTCTGCACGTACCGCGGCTGCAGCGACGCCGGACTCTCGGACAGGGTCGGCATCATCACGCCGTTCCTGCGGCATCCCGAGACGCTGCAGGAAGTGGTCGACAACCTCAACCATCGCGCGTGACGAACCACGCCGCGACCAGATACCAAGCACGTCAAATACTTTCGTTGTTCAACAGACGTCAAGTTAGGCGTTGCCCACGGTGAACGGAAAATGAACGATAGGTGAACAGAAACTGAATTCTGCCTGGTCCCAGCCGTGAAATAGGCAAAACCCCGCAAGCATCGGCGGCACCTGCGACTTTTAAAGGGCCCGAACCCCCGAAGGTCTTTCGTGATGCCCTGCGCGCACTCTCCGCCATCCCGGTAAGCACCACGCCGCCCGCCCGAACGGGCGTGGTGTCAACGCGCCGGGCCGCCCTCTCATCTGACGGGGGTGAGCTTCGCCGACCGGCCGAGCGAATCGCGGGAGCGGCCCATAGATCCGAAAAACACGCCGATGCGGCGAGCGCCGGCGCCGGTGGCGTTTGTCCGAAAACCGCACATTGAGGGGACGTATCACCCATGGATTGGGCTTTCTTTCCACCCGAAATCAACTCCGCCCGGATGTACACCGGACCCGGATTGGCCTCGCTGTTGGCCGCCGCCGGAAGCTGGGACGCGCTGTCGGCCGAACTGGCCTCCACCGCCGAGTCCTACGAGTCGGTGCTCGCGGGCCTGGACCTGCAATGGCGCGGCGCCGCCGCCGAGTCGATGGCGTACGCGGCCGCCCGCTACGTGGGCTGGCTGCAGGCGACCGCCGAACAGACGAAGCAGACGGCCATGCAGGCGCGGACGGCCGCGGCGGCCTATGAGCAGGCGTATGCGATGACCGTGCCGCCGCCGGTGATCGCCGCCAACCGCACGCTGGTGGCGTCGCTGGTGGCGACGAACATCGTGGGCCAGAACACCGCGGCCATCGCCGACACCGAGGCACAGTACGCCGATTTCTGGGCGCAGGACGCCGCCGCGATGGCCGGCTACTCGGTGTCGTCGAGGGCGGCGACGACGCAGTTGCCGCGCTTCGGCACCGCAAGCAAGTCCACCACCGACTCCGGGGTGAGTGACCAAAACGCCGCCGTGGCCGCGGCCAACACCAATTCCAGCGTGAACAAGGCCGCCACGCAGACGCTTTCGGCACTGAACGACCCGTCTGGGACGGTGAATAACTACTACCTTGATGCGTCGACAACGAACTCGGGCAATAACGCCTTCCGGGTCCTCGACGCCATCCAGGGGACGGGCCTCGGCTTCAGCGCTCCGTACAACATGGAGCAGTTCGTGTCCGGCATCATCGGCGCGGAGAACAATTTGGGCATTCTGGCCAAGCCCGGTGCGGCCGCGGCCAATGTCGCTCCCGCCCTCGCGGCGCCGGCACTGCGCGGCGCCGCCTCGGGCCTGGGCGGTGGGCTGGGCAACGTCACCGCGACCCTCTCGCACGCCGGCACGATCGGGCCGATGTCGGTGCCCGCAAGCTGGGCCGCGCCCACGAGCACCCACATCTCGCCTTTGGAACCCGCCGGCTTCACCACGCTGCCGGGAACCGAAGAGCCGATCGCGTCCGGATATCCCGGCTACCCGGGCATGCCCGGCGGCGGTGCCGCCCGGTCCGCCGGCGCGGGTGCGCCGCCCCGCTACGGCGTGCGGCTCACCGTGATGCCACGCCCGCCGGCCGCCGGGTGACGTGTCGCCAATCCGCCGACTGCCGCCGGTCATAGGAACAATGCTCCGCCGCAAGCAGTTTCGCTTCACGCAGCCTTTAAAGCTGTAAGACATGGAATTCGGCTTTCTTCCGCCGGAGGTGAACTCCGGCCGGATGTACGCAGGTCCCGGGTCGGCCTCGCTGTTGGCTGCCGCGGGAGGCTGGGATTCGCTCGCGGCCGAGCTGGGCGTCACGGCCGCGGTGTACGAATCGGTGCTGTCCGGTCTGACGGGTGTGTACTGGCACGGCCCCGCAGCCCAGGCGATGGCGGCCGGTGCCGCCCCCTACGTCGCGTGGCTGTATATGACCGCCGAACTTGCTCAGCAGACGGCAACGCAGGCCCGGGCCGCCGCAGCGGCCTACGAGCTGGCGCATGCCATGACCGTGCCCCCGCCGGTGGTCGCCGCCAATCGCACCCAATTGGCGACCCTGGTGGCAACGAACTTCTTCGGCCAGAACACCGCGGCCATCGCGGCCACCGAAGCCCAATACGCCGAATACTGGGCTCAGGACGCCGCCGCGATGTACGGCTATTCCGCCAGTTCGACTGCGGCAGCCCAGTTCTCGCCGTTCTCCTTCCCGCGACGGACCACCACTACCGACGGGGTGGCGGCACAGCAGGACGCCGTCGTCAAAGCCGCCGCGGATGCCTCGAACTCGGGCACCAACTCGGGTTCGCAGGTGGTGGTGAACTCCCCGACTTCCAATTCGTCGTCGCAACTCTTCCGGATTCTCGACACCATCCAGGGCGCCCAGACCACGTTCAGATCCATTTTCACCACCGAGGGCACTACCGCCGGAATCATCCAGGCCGACAAGAACTTAGGCATCTTGCCGAACCTCGCGGCCGCCCCGGTCGCACTGCCCAAGGCGCCCGCACTCAGCGCTGCCACCTCAGGCCTGGGCAACGTCGACGCGGTGCTAGCGCGGGCCGGACGGATCGGCCCGATGTCCGTGCCGGCCGGCTGGACGACCGCGGCCGGCAATCCCGCCGCGGCAGCGCCGGGCAGCGGCCTGGCCGACCTGACGGCGACCGAACTGGTGACCCCAACCGGATCCACGCCGGGCATACCCGGACTTCCGGGCGGGACGGTCCGCCGGGCGGCGCTCGTGGTCCCCCGCTACGGCAGGCGGATCACGGTGATGACGCGCCCACCCGCGGCCGGCTGACGGACGCTCAGCCCGCGGGCGGCTGCGGCGGCGCGGGCGGCGGAACCGCGGGGGCGAATTTCCAGTTGTCCGGATTCCTCGGCGAATACACCACCGGAAACAGCTGGCCGATGGTCGGCCACTGGTTCACGTCGACGGCCATGCGCTGATACACCGCGTGTTCGTTGACGGTGGGACCGTTGATCACGCCGGCGATGGTGACGAATTGTTCGCCGGTGGCATCGGGGCGGGGGCTGATCCCGGTGACCAGCAGCGTGCCGCTGAGCAGCTCACCTCGCGGGCCGCGCGGGACGAACCGCTGGACGAGAAACACCCCCAAGATGGCCACCAGCAAAAGCAGCAGTCCGAATTCCCACACGACGCCATGGTAGGACCGTGATAAGACTGCGTCATGAGTCGCGCCGGCGACGATCCGAAGTGAAGCGATGAGGAGGAGCGTGCACAACAGCCAGGACGATCTGGCGCTGGCACTGACGCTGGCCGACCGCGCAGACGCGCTGACCTCCGCCCGATTCGGCGCGCTGGACCTGCGCGTCGACACAAAACCCGACCTGACGCCGGTGACGGACGCCGATCGCGCGGTCGAAACCGAGCTGCGCGAGGTGCTCGCGCGCGAACGGCCCGACGACAGCATCGTCGGTGAGGAGTTCGGCGGCGACACCACCTTCACCGGACGTCAGTGGATCATCGACCCGATCGACGGCACCAAGAACTTCGTCCGCGGGGTGCCGGTGTGGGCCACCCTGGTCGCATTGCTCCAAGACGGCATCCCCGTCGTCGGCGCCGTGAGCGCCCCGGCGTTGCAACGCCGGTGGTGGGCCGCGCACGCCCAGGGCGCGTTCGTCGCTATCAACGGTGCGCCCGCGCGCCGACTCTCGGTTTCCTCAGTGGCACAACTGAATTCGGCGAGCCTCTCGTTCTCCAGCCTGTCCGGGTGGGCGCAGCTGGGTGTGCGGGATCGATTCATCGCGCTGACCGACGCCGTCTGGCGGGTGCGCGCCTTCGGCGACTTTCTGTCCTATTGCCTGCTCGCCGAAGGCGCCGTCGACATCGCCGCAGAACCCGAAGTGTCCGTGTGGGACCTCGCGGCGCTCGACATCCTGGTGCGCGAAGCGGGCGGGACGCTGACGGCCCTGGACGGCACCGCCGGACCGCATCACGGCAGCGCCGTGGCCACCAACGGCCTGTTGCAGCAGCAGGTGCTCGACAGCCTCGCTGTGAATTAGTTAACAAGTGTTCTCCGTGAACTTACTCCGGAGTAAGATCGGCGCTATCCGCATCGCCCAACGACCTGAGGCTGCCGAAAATGACCGGTTCCGGTTCTCAACAGACATCCGCCCGCTCCCGCGTCAAACGACGCGACCACAAATCCGCCGTCGGGCTACAACCCCACAAACGCACCGGCGTCGACATCGCCATCGCGCTGATCACCCCGCTCGTCGGGCAGGAATTCCTGGACAAATACCGGCTGCGTGACCCGCTCAACCGCGCGCTGCGCTACGGCACCAAGACGGTCTTCTCCACCGCCGCCACCTCGTCCCGGGAATTCAAGCGAATTCAGAACCTGCGCGGCGGGCCGACCCGGCTCAAGTCCAGCGGCAAGGACTACTTCGATCTGACGCCGGACGACGAACAGAAGATGATCGTCGAGACCCTCGACGAGTTCGCCGAGGAAGTGCTGCGGCCCGCCGCACACGACGCCGACGAGGCGGCCACCTACCCGCCCGAGTTGATCGCCAAGGCCGCCGAGCTGGGCATCACTGCGATCAACATCCCCGAGGACTTCGACGGCATCGCCGCGCACCGGTCCAGCGTGACCAACGTGCTGGTCGCCGAGGCGCTGGCCTACGGCGACATGGGCCTGGCGCTGCCGCTGCTGGCGCCGGGAGGCGTGGCCTCCGCGCTGACCCATTGGGGCAGCGCCGATCAGCAGGCCACCTACCTGCCCGAGTTCGCCGGCGAGAACGTGCCGCAGGCCTGCGTGGCCATCGCCGAGCCACAACCGCTCTTCGACCCCACCCGGCTCAAGACCACCGCGGTGCGCACCCCGAGCGGATACCGTCTCGACGGGGTGAAGTCGTTGGTGCCGGCCGCGGCCGATGCCGAGCTCTTCATCGTCGGCGCGCAGCTGGATGGCAAGCCGGCCCTGTTCATCGTCGAATCCTCGACCAAAGGCCTTAGCGTAAAACCGGATCCGAGTATGGGGATTCGCGCGGCGGCACTGGGCCACGTCGAACTCTCCGGGGTGACGGTGCCGCGCAGCGCCCGGCTCGGCGAGGACGAGGCCACCGACGAGGACTACTCCGAGGCGATCGCGCTGTCCCGGCTCGGCTGGGCGGCGCTGACCGTCGGCACCTCGCACGCGGTGCTCGACTACGTCGTCCCGTACGTCAAGGAGCGCCACGCCTTCGGTGAGCCGATCGCCCACCGGCAAGCGGTGGCCTTCATGTGCGCCAACATCGCCATCGAATTGGACGGTCTGCGGCTGATCACCTGGCGCGGCGCGGCGCGCGCCGAGCAAGGCCTGCCGTTCGTCCGCGAGGCGGCGCTGGCCAAGCGGCTCGGCGCGGACAAGGGCATGCAGATCGGCCTGGACGGCGTCCAGCTGCTGGGCGGCCACGGCTACACGAAAGAGCACCCCGTCGAACGCTGGTACCGCGACCTGCGGGCCATCGGTGTGGCCGAGGGCGTCGTCGTCATCTAAGTCGTTAACCCATTCGAGTGAAAGTTCAATCATGGCAATCAATCTGGAACTTCCCCGCAAGATGCAAGCGGTGACGACCAAGACCCATCAGGGCGCCGCCGAGTTGATGCGGCCGATCGCCCGCAAGTACGACCTCAAAGAGCACGCGTACCCCGTCGAGCTCGACACCCTGTTCAGCCTGTTCGAAGGGGCCTCGGAGTCAATCGAATTCGCCGGAGCCAACGCGCTGGGCGGCGAGGACGAAGAACGCGACAAGAACCACAACGGCGCCAACATGGCGGCGCTGCTGCAAACCCTGGAAGCCAGCTGGGGCGATCTCGCGATGATGCTGTCGGTCCCCTACCAGGGCCTGGGCAACGCCGCGATCTCCGCCGTCGCAAACGAGGAACAGCTGCAACGACTGGGCAAGGTGTGGGCGGCGATGGCCATCACCGAACCCGGCTTCGGCTCGGACTCCGCGGCGGTGTCGACCACCGCCACCCTGGACGGCGACGAATACGTGATCAACGGCGAGAAAATCTTCGTCACGGCCGGCTCGCGCGCCACCCACATCGTGGTGTGGGCGACGCTCGACAAGGCGCAGGGCCGCGCGGCGATCAAGTCGTTCGTCGTGCCGCGTGAGCATCCCGGTGTCACGGTCGAACGGCTCGAGCACAAGCTCGGGATCAAGGGTTCCGACACCGCGGTCATCCGGTTCGACAACGCCCGTATCCCGAAGGAAAACCTGCTCGGCAACCCCGAAATCGAGGTGGGCAAGGGCTTTTCCGGGGTAATGGAGACCTTCGACAACACCCGGCCCATCGTCGCGGCCATGGCCGTCGGCGTCGGCCGCGCCGCCTTGGAGGAGATTCGCAAGATCCTCACCGAGGCCGGTGTCGAGATCTCCTACGACAAGCCCTCGCACGTCCAGAGCGCCGCCGCGGCCGAGTTCATCCGGATGGAAGCCGACTGGGAGGCCGCCTACCTGCTGTCGCTGCGGGCGGCATGGCAGGCCGACAACAAGATCCCCAACTCCAAAGAAGCGTCGATGAGCAAGGCGAAGGCCGGCCGGATGGCCACCGACGTCACGCTCAAGACCGTCGAATTGGCAGGCACCACAGGCTATTCCGAGCAGACGCTGCTGGAGAAATGGGCGCGCGACTCGAAGATCTTGGACATCTTCGAGGGCACGCAGCAGATCCAGCAGTTGGTGGTCGCTCGCCGGCTGCTGGGACTGTCTTCGTCCGAGCTCAAGTAACTCAGGTACGCCACTCGGCGGAATCCGGCAGTGTCGCTTTGCTCTGCGGTGAGGTTAGGTCAAGGCATGGACACTTTTCACGCGCTCGTCGCGCGTCAAGATGGCGACCGGATAACCGCGTCGGTCGAAACCCTTCGCCCGGATGATCTGCCGCCCGGCGAAGTGACCGTCCGGGTCCTGTACTCCAGCGTCAACTACAAGGACGCCCTGGCGCTGACGCCGGGAGGCGGTGTGGTGCGCGACTACCCGGTGGTGCCGGGCATCGACCTGACCGGCGAGGTGGTGGAGTCGACGTCGGCCGACTTCGCGGTCGGTGACCAGGTGCTGGCCCACGGGTACGCGATCGGCACCGGCCACCACGGCGGCTACGCCGAATACGCGCGGTTGCCGGCCGACCAGGTGGTCGCGCTCGGCGCGTTGAGTCCACACGAGGGCGCCGCGATCGGGACCGCGGGCTTCACCGCGGCGATGAGCGTGCAGGCCCTGATCGACTGGGGCATCGCGCCCGACGCCGGTCCCATCGTCGTCACCGGGGCCACCGGCGGAGTCGGCTCGGTCAGCGTCGACCTGCTGGCGACCGCCGGCTACCAGGTGGTCGCCTCCACCGGTAAGGCCGAGGCCGCCGACCGGCTGAAAAACCTTGGCGCGGTAGAGGTTATCGGGCGGCTGCCCGCCGACCCCGACGCCAAGCCGCGGCCGCTCGGCAAGGCACGCTGGGCGGGCGGGGTCGACTGCGTGGGCGGCGCGACGCTGGCCGACGTGCTCAGCACCGTCGACTACGGCGGCGCCGTGGCGGCCAGCGGCCTCACCGGCGGTCCGGCGCTGCACACCACGGTGTTGCCCTTCATCCTGCGTGGCGTCGCACTGCTGGGCATGGACTCGGTGCTGATGCCGATCGGCGCGCGCCGCGAATTGTGGGCCCGGCTCGGCGACTCGTTGCGGCCACGCCACCTGGACGCGCTGGTCAGCGACGTCGACGTGAAAGATGTCGTCGGCGTGATCGACCAGGTGCGCGCCGGCAAGTTCTCCGGCCGGGCCGTAGTGCGGGTGGCCGGCGGCTTCTGAGCGGCCAGTAGGCTCTGGTGGCATGCGCGCGGTACAGGTGACTCGACTCGATGGTCCGGACGCGGTCGAGCTGACCGACATCGACGAACCGTCGGGCGACGGGGTCGTCGTCGACGTGCACGCCGCCGGGGTGGCCTTCCCGGACGCCCTGCTCACCCGCGGCCTCTACCAGTACCGCCCGGAGTTGCCGTTCGTGCTCGGCGCCGAGATCGCCGGCGTGGTCCGGTCGGCACCCGAGGGCGCGAACGTGAGCGCCGGCGACCGGGTCGTCGGGCTGACGATGCTGTCCGGCGGCATGGCCGAGGTCGCGGTGTTGGCTCCGGATCGGGTGTTCAAGCTGCCCGACAATGTGAGCTTCGAGGCGGGCGCCGGCCTGCTGTTCAACGACTTGACGGTGTACTTCGCGCTGACCGTGCGGGGTCGGCTGCAGCGTGGCGAGACGGTTCTGGTGCACGGCGCGGCCGGCGGCATCGGAACTTCGGCGCTGCGGCTGGCGCCGGCGCTGGGCGCGTCACGCACCATCGCCGTGGTCAGCACGCAGGACAAGGCCGACATCGCCACGGCGGCCGGCGCGACGGATGTGGTGCTGGCCGACGGTTTCAAGGACGCGGTCAAGGAGTTGACCCACGGACGTGGCGTCGACATCGTCGTCGACCCGGTCGGCGGCGACCGATTCACCGATTCGCTGCGGTCGCTGGCCCCCGGCGGGCGGCTGCTGGTGGTCGGGTTCACCGGCGGTGAGATTCCCACAGTGAAGGTAAATCGGTTGCTACTCAACAACGTTGACGTGGTCGGCGTGGGCTGGGGCGCGTGGGCCGGGACGCATCCGGGCGCGCTGGCCGAGCAATGGGCCGGACTCGAACGGTTGCTCACCTCCGGGGAGTTGGCCCCGCCCGAGCCGGTGGCCTACCCGCTGGAGCAGGCCGCCACCGCGGTCGCCTCCCTGGAGAACCGCAGCGCCAAGGGAAAGGTCGTGCTGCGCGTCCGCAGTTAGGCGCCGCATCTGGTCATTGGCCACGGCGGTTTCGGCACAGGTGGGTCGACCGTCAGTGGCGTTGTGGCTCGCGCCACGGCACTTGTGTCGCCCAAAAAGAGAAAGTAATGTCACTTTCAGTTTTGCACTCCTGATCGGCAGCGAGCTGGTCCCCCGTCGGAGGAGCCGTCCGTGGAATCTTTTGTGCACCTGCGAAAAGGCCGAACACCGCGCCGCCTGCATGCCGACCTCGACGGCCTCAAGGACGACGAGTTGGGCCGGGGCGGATTCACCGGCCGCACCGCCAATCTCTACCGGCGCCACGATCCCACCGCCTATCGGTCGGTCGGGCCGCTGCGGCCCATCGACGTGCTGTCCAGCGAGCTCAAGCCCAGCGACGCCACCGAAGCCGGCGGTGGGCCGCTGCTGATGTTCAGCAACGACGACTGTCGAATCCTGTTGAGCCGACGTCTCGAGCCGATGCCGTTCTTCGTCCGTCATGTCGACGGCGACCTGCTGTGCTTCGTTCACCGGGGCAGCGGCCTGGCCGAGACCGAATTCGGGCCGCTGCGCTACCGGGAGGGTGACTGGCTGTACATCCCGAAGTCCTGCACCTGGCGCCAGCTCCCCGACAGCGCGACGACGATGCTGATGATCGAGGCCACCGACGAGTTCCGGGTGCCGCCGCCGGGCGCGCTGGGCCGCCACTTCCCGTTCGACCCGTCGCAGGTCGTCATCCCGGAGCCGGCACCGGCCGACCCTGACGCAACCGACGGCGAGTTCGAGGTCCGGCTCATCCATGAGGGCGGCCCGACAACGCTGTTCTACCAACACAATCCGCTGGACGTCGAGGGCTGGCGTGGCGACAACTTCGCGTTCACCTTCAACATCGCCGACTACAACGTGGTCACCTCCGACAGCGTGCACCTGCCGCCGACCGTGCACCTGTTCATGCAGGCCACCGGCGTCTACGTGATGAACTTCCTGCCCAAGCCCGCCGAGGGGATTCCGGGCACCGAACGCACCCCGTGGTATCACCGCAACGTCGACTACGACGAGATCGCCTTCTTCCACGGCGGCTCGCTGTACGGCATCCCGATGCCGCCGGGCTTGATTTCGCATGCGCCACAAGGGGTTCACCACGGCGCACCCGAAAAGGCCCGAGAACGGGCGCGACGCAAATTCGGCGACTACTCGCGCGTCGACTGGCAGGTGATCGCCATCGACACCCGGCGGCGGCTGACCCCGTCGGCCGAAGTACTGGCCCACGACCTAGGACAACACTGACATGAGGCACGCCGGCGACGATGCAGAGCGAAGCGATGAGGAGGAGCGGCGTCAATGAAAACGGCTGTGAAACACGAGTACGACCGGATCCCCTATCTCGTTGCGTTTCAAAACAATTCCGGGGTCCGCGACGTCTACGGCGGCCTGGCCGAGATCACCGTGTTGGAGAGCTACCTGCTCAAGCCGAAGGACAAGCCGTCGGACACCGTGCTGGTGTTCATGCATCCCATCGGCGGCGGGGCCTACCTGCCAATGATCAACGCGCTGGCCCGCGCCGGCCATCACGTCATCTATTGCAACAGCCGCTTCCGCGGCACCGACTCGGCGCTGCTGATGGAGAAGGTGGTCGAGGATCTCGGCGAGTGCATCAAGGACGCCAAAAAGCGGCTGGGCTACGCCAAGGTGGTGCTGGCCGGATGGAGTGGCGGCGGCTCGCTGTCGGTGTTCTATCAGCAGCAGGCGCAGAATCCGACCATCACGTCCAGCCCGACCGGCGACGGCCCCGACCTCACCAAACTCGACCTGCCCGCCGCCGACGGCATCATGCTGCTCGCCGCGCACATCAGCCGGCACGGCACGCTGACCGAATGGCTGGACGCGTCCATCCTCGACGAATCCGACCCCACCAAGCGCGATCCCGAACTGGACCTGTACAACCCCGACAACCCCAATCAGCCGCCGTACAGCCAAGAATTTCTGGATCGCTACCGGCAGGCGCAGATCGACCGCAACCGCCGCATCACCGCATGGGTCAGGGACAAGCTGGCCGAGCTGGCTGCAGCCGGGCGGCCCGACGACGAGTTCGGCTTCGTCGTGCACGGCACCATGGCGGACCCGCGCTGGCTGGACCCGACCGTCGATCCCAACGAACGCGCCCCGGGCACCTGCTATCTGGGGGATCCTCAGGTGGTGAACATGAGCCCCGTCGGACTGGCCCGGTTCTGCACCCTGCGCGGCTGGCTGTCGCAGTGGAGCTATGACGACGCGCGCGGCGACGCGGTGGCCTGCGGGCCCGATATCGCGATCCCGGCGCTGGTGATCGGTAATCTTGCGGATGACGCCTGCACGCCCAGCCATACCCGGCGGCTGTTCCAGGCGATCGGACATGAGGACAAGGAAATGCACGAAATCCCCGGCGCCACACACTATTACGCCGGACCCGACCAGCGCGACGCGCTGCGGGCTGCCGTCACCATCGTCACCGACTGGCTGGTGCGGCACGACTTCGCGAGCGCCGAATGACGGTGACCGGCCCCCTGGACGGCATTCGGGTGCTCGAACTGGGCACCCTGATCGCCGGTCCCTTCGCCGGGCGACTTCTCGCCGACATGGGCGCCGACGTGATCAAGGTGGAACTGCCCAAAGCCCCGGACCCGCTACGCACCTGGGGCCAGGCCGAACTCGACGGCCAACACGTCTTCTGGACGGTGCACGCGCGCAACAAGAAGGCGATCACCCTGGACTTGCGCCACCCCCGCGGGCGCGAGCTGTTCTGCGACCTTGTCGAGAAATCCGACATCGTGGTGGAGAACTTTCGCCCCGGCACGCTGGAAAAATGGAGCCTGGGCTACGACGTCCTCAGCGAGCGCAATCCGGGGATCATCCTGGTGCGGGTGTCGGGCTACGGGCAGACCGGACCCGATGCCACCAAGGCCGGCTACGCCTCGGTCGCCGAAGCGGCCAGCGGACTGCGGCACCTCAACGGTTTCCCCGGCGGGCCGCCGCCCCGCCTGGCGCTCTCGCTCGGTGACAGCCTGGCCGGCATGTTCGGCGCGCAGGGCGCGCTGGCCGCGCTGTACCGGCGCAGTGTCACCGGGCGCGGCCAGGTGGTCGACGTCGCATTGACCGAATCATGTTTGGCCGTACAGGAATCCACCATTCCCGACTATGATGTCGGCGGAGTGGTGCGTGGACCGTCGGGCACCCGGCTCGACGGCATCGCGCCCTCGAACATCTACCGCAGCGCCGACGGTTCGTGGGTGGTGATCGCCGCCAACCAGGACACCGTGTTCGCCCGGCTGTGCAAGGCGATGTGCCGCCCGGAGCTGGCCACCGACGACCGGTTCGCCACCCACGTCGCGCGTGGCCGCAACCAGGACGAACTCGACAACATCATCGGCGCCTGGGCGGCGCAACGCCGGCCCGCTGACATCATCGAAACCCTGTCCGCCGCAGGGGTGATCGCCGGTCCGATCAACACCGTCGCCGAGGTGGTCAACGACCCGCAGCTGCGCGCCCGCGACATGTTGATCGAGCACTACGACGAGCGGCTGCAGCGCAACGTGCTGGGCCCGGGCATCGTGCCGGTGCTCTCGGAATCGCCCGGCCGCCTGCGCCACGCCGGGCCAGCCCGTCCGGGCCAGCACAATGACGACGTCTTCATCGGGTTGCTGGGCAAGACGGCCGAGGAGCTCGCGGAGCTGCGCTCCGAGGAGGTGCTATGACCGCCCGCGCCGGCGACGATGCAGAGCGGAGCGATGAGGAGGAGCTGCGCCGATGACTCACGTCGACATCCGCGAGGTGGCCCTGCGCGACGGTCTGCAGATCGAAACGCCAATCCCGTTGTCGGCCAAGCTGGAACTGCTGGCCGCGGTGGCGGCGACCGGGGTCCGCGAGGTCGAGGTCACTGCATTCGTCTCCCCGACGAAGGTGCCGTCGATGGCCGATGCCGCCGAGTTGGCCGCCCATCTGCACGACTATCCCGACATCGAATTCTCGGCCCTGGTGGCCAGTCCCAACGGCGCCAAGCGGGCCGTCGCCGCCGGGTTGCGCTCCATCGAATACGTGGTGGCCGCCGACGACACCTTCAGCAAGGCCAACGTCGGACGCAGCAGCGCCGAGGCCACCGAGGCGATCGACGAGATCATCGCCATCGCCCATGGCAGCAATGTCACCGTCGAAGTCGTCATCGCCACCGCCTGGGACTCACCCTTCGAAGGCCCCACCCCGCCCCAGCGGGTGCTCGAGATCGCGGCGGCCGCCCGCGAGCGCGGCGCCGACCGCCTGTCCATCGCCGACACCATCGGCACCACCACCCCGGGCCGGGTGAGTTCGCTTATCGCGCAACTACGTCCGGTGATCGGCGACCTGCCGCTGGGCGGACACTTCCACAACACCCGCGGCTCCGGGCTGGCCAGCGCCTACGCCGCGGTCAACTCCGGGGTGACCCGGCTGGACTCCTCGGCCGGCGGGCTGGGCGGCTGCCCCTTCGCGCCGGGCGCCACCGGCAACATCGCCACCGAGGATCTGGTGTACCTGTTGGGCGACAGCGGCATCGACGTCGACGTCGACCTGCACGCCGCCATCGCCGCCGCCGACGTGGCGAAATCGCTGGTCGGACACGACCTGCCGAGCGCCCTGTTGCGGGCCGGCGACCGAAAGCGACAGTAAGTGCGGGGGAACTGAATGTCCGCCCCGGAGGCAGCCCGCGAGCTGACCGCCAAAGGTCGCCAGACCAGGCAGGCCATCGAACAGGCCGCCCGTAAACTGTTTGCCGAACGGGGCTTTCACGGCACCACCCTGGCCGACATCACCTCGGCCGCGGGCAAATCACCGGCGGTCTTCTACCGATACTTCGCCGACAAGGAAGACCTGCTGGCCGGACTCGCGGAGTCGTTCCTGCACGAGGTGGTGACGCCGTCGGGGCTGAGCGTTCACCTGCCGGACTCGCCCGACGACGACGCCTTCTTCACCTCGGTGGTCACCGGCTACTGGAACATGTTCAAACAGAACATCGGCATCATGATCGCGGTCGCCCAGCTGGCCGCCACCCAGCAGCGGTTTGCGGCCGTGCAGAACGAGTTTCGCCGCTTCGGCGTGGACATCGTGGCGGCATCGGTGCGGCGTGCGCAGGAGCAGGGCTACGGCGCCGAGCTCAACCCGCAACACACGGCGGCGGCCATCGCGCTGTTGTTCGAGAACTTCACCACCGTCTTCGTCGGGCAGTCGGGTCTCGGCATGGAGATCAGCGACGAGGACGCGATCGCCACGCTGTCGACGGTGTGGAAGAAGACTCTCTATGGTGCGTAACGCGAGAACCGCGAGGAGATAACCGTGGATTTCACCCTGCCAGAACACCTCCCGGGCGTGCTCGCCGAGATGGACGAGTTCATCGAGACCGAGATCAAGCCGCTGGAACGTGAGAACATCCAGTACTTCGACCAGCGTCGCGAGCATGCGCGCACCGACTGGGACAACGACGGGATCCCGACGCGCGAGTGGGAGGACCTGCTCTCCGAGATGCGCCGACGAGCCGACAAGGCAGGTTGGCTGCGCTACGGACTGCCCGCCTCGCTGGGCGGCCGCGACGGCAGCAACGTCGACATGGCGATCATCCGGGAGCACTTGGCGCACAAGGGCCTTGGCCTGCACAACGACCTGCAGAACGAGTCGTCGATTGTCGGCAACTTCCCGCAGGTGATCATGATGGAGCGGTTCGGCACCGACGAGCAGCGCAAGGCGTGGTCGGAGGCGTTGATCACCGGGGAGCGGTCCATGGCCTTCGGGCTGACCGAACCCAAGCACGGTTCGGATGCCACCTGGCTGGAAACGCACGCCGAACGCGACGGCGACAGCTGGGTGATCAACGGCTCCAAGCGGTTCAACACGGGGGTCCACCGCGCGACCCACGACCTGGTCTTCGCCCGCACCTCCGGTGAGCCCGGCAGCGCCCGGGGCATCACCGCGTTTCTGGTGCCGACGGACACCCCCGGATTCAACGTCCCCTACTACTGGTGGACGTTCAACATGCCGACCGACCACGGCGAGGTCGAGCTCACCGATGTGCGGATTCCCGCCGATGCGGTGCTCGGTGAGGTGGACCGCGGGCTGGAAGTCGCGCAAACCTTCTTGCACGAGAATCGAATTCGGCAAGCTGCCAGCAGCCTGGGGGCGGCGCAATACTGCATCGACCGGGCCGCCGAATACGCCGGCGCCCGAACGGTGTTCGGCAAGCCGCTGTCGGTCAACCAAGCGGTCCAGTGGCCGCTGGCCGAGTTGGCGACCGAAGCGCAAATGGTGCGGCTGCTGGTGCACTACGCCGCCTGGCATCTCGACCGCGACCACCACATGGAGGTCTCGGACAAGGTGTCGATGGCGAACTACCGCGCCAACCGCCTGGTGTGCGACGCCGCCGACCGCGCCATGCAGATCTTCGGCGGCCTCGGCTACAGCCGCCACGAGCCGTTCGAACACATCTACCGCCACCACCGTCGCTACCGGATCACCGAGGGCGCCGAGGAAATACAGATCCGCCGGGTGGCGCAGCGGCTGTTCAAATTCGGCAAGAAGTGATGGACAGCATCGAGTCAGCGGAGCTGGGCACCAAACTGGCCGGGGTGCTCTCGGCCGCCCTTGGCGCCGACACCGCGGTCGTGAATCTGCGGGCGTTGACCGGTGGCGCCAGCAGGACCACCTGGGCGTTCGAGGCCGTCACCGGCGCGCAGCGTCGCGCACTGATTCTGCGCACCGGCCCACCCGACGATGTGCATGCCGGGATGGAGCTGGAAGCCAGGACGCAGGCCGCCGCACGCGCCGCCGGCGCGCCGGTCCCCCACGTGTTGATCGCCGACAATTCGCCCGCCGCACTGGGCAATCCGTTCCTGATCTGTGACGAGATCAAGGGCGAGACCATCGTGCGGCGCATCCAGCGTCAGCTGGAGCGCGCCGACGGACCGGCGGCCCGCGCGCAATTGCTGCAGCAGTGCGCGCAGGCGGCGGCCGCCATTCACCGCGCCGACCCAGACGTCCCGGATCTGACCCACGAGGATCAACTCGCCGAATGGCGGCAACGCCTCGACGACATGGGCGACACCACCGCAACCTTCGAGTGGGGGTTTCGCTGGCTGACCGCGCACCGTCCCCCACCGTCGCCGGCGGTGTTGGTACACGGCGATTTTCGGATGGGCAACCTGATCGTCGACGGGTCAAACCTTGCCGCGGTGCTGGACTGGGAACTCGTGCACGTCGGGGAGGCCTACGAAGACCTGGCCTGGTTCTGCATCCGGGCCTGGCGATTCGGCGCTCCGGCCAGCCTCGGCGCCGGCGGCTTGGGCAACATCGAAAGCTTCCTACGGGCCTACGAGCAGGCCAGCGGGACTACCGTCGACCGGATGGCGTTTCACTGGTGGCTGGTGCTGGCCACCCTGCGCTGGGGCGTCATCTGCCGCTTCCAGGCCGAGCGGCACCTGAGCGGGCAACATCGCTCGGTCGAGTTGGCCACCATCGGCCGCCGGGTGTGCGAGACCGAGTGGGACCTGCTCAACCTGCTCGCGCCCGCCGACGATGCGCGCCGCGCGGTGGCGCGAGGAGGAGGCGGGCAATCGGGGCCGGGCGCAACCGTGACCGGCGCACACGGCCGCCCGCGGGCCGCCGAACTCGTCGCCGCGGTCGCCGAATTCCTGGAGAACGACGTGCGCGGGGCGACCGAGGGGCAGGTCAACTTCCACGCCCGCGTCGCCGCCAACGCGCTGCGCATCGTCGAACGCGAACTGCGCGACGACAGCGCGGCCCGATCCCGCGCGGCACTGGCCGACCTGGGCTTCGCCGACGAGGAAAAGCTGGCCGCCGCGATACGCTCCGGCGAGTTGGACGGCCAAGCGGAGCGGGTCACCGCGTGCCTGCGCACCCTGGTACGACGCCGATTGGCCGTCGCGCACCCCGGATACGACAGCGAATAGCCCCGCGAGCGACAGAGGAGCCAGGCATGCCCGCTTCCAGCGCCGAGACGGTCATCGATGCGGCCAACCGCCTGTTCACGGCGATCGAACGCGGCGACGTCGACGCGGTCGACGCGATGTGGAGCGACGACATCGCGGTATGGCGCGTCGGCTCGCGCCGCGGCCCACTCACAGCGGACGACAAGGCCCGCGCGATGCGGGTCATCGAGTGGTTCATCGGCGCCACCACGCAGCGCCGCTACGAAATCCTCGACCGGCAGATCTTCGCGGATTCTTCGCAGGGATCCGCGCGGGGCTTCGTCCAGCAGCACATCTTGCACGCCACCGGGCATGCCGGACAGTCGATCTCGCTGCGGGTCTGCATCGTGATCAGGGTGGGCACCAACGGCCTGATCGAGCGCATCGACGAATATTTCGATCCCGCAGGGATCGCGCCGTTGCTGAACTAGCGCTAGATTCGCCACGACACTTGCGGGTGACGACACTTGGGGTGACGATGACGACTTTGGAGACACTGCTTCACGATCCCGACATGGCCGGCGCGTGGAACCTGGTGCGGGATCGCTCGGCCATCACGTTCAAGATCCGCAACATGTGGGGCCTGCTGAACGTCAAGGGCCGCTTCACCGACTTCACCGGCGACGGCCAACTGAGCGGCAACGGAGCGGTTTTCGGCCGCGTCGACATCCGGACCGCCTCACTGGACACTGGCATCGGCCGTCGCGACACACACCTGCGCTCGGCCGACTTCTTCGACGTCGACCGCTTCGCTGAGATCAGCGTCGTGGTGACCGCGGTGCACCCGACGAAGGGCAAGGCCGCCGACCTTCGGGCGACCTTCACCATCAAGGGCGTCACCGAGGAGGTGACGCTGCCGGTCACGATCTCCGAGCTGGAGGACGGCTCGATCCGAATCACCGGCGAAACCAAGCTCGATCGCGACCGGTTCGACCTGGGTTGGAACCGCCTCGGCATGATGAGCTCCACGGCAACCGTCGCCGCGGACGCCATCTTCGTGCGGGCATCGCATTAAAGGATTTCTGCGGGCACTCCCGCCCAACCGGGTGCGACACCAGTAGCATCTGCACCGTGCCCGACTCCACCCCCCAGTCCAGCGTCGCCCTGCGGATCCTCGTCTACAGCAGCAACGTCCAAACCCGCGAACGGGTGATGCGGGCGCTGGGCAAGCAGCTGCACCCCGATCTGCCCGAGCTCAGCTATGTCGAGGTGGCGACGGGGCCGATGGTGGTGGCGACGATGGACAAGGGCGGCATCGACTTGGCCATCCTGGACGGCGAGGCCACTCCGACCGGCGGGATGGGAATCGCAAAGCAGCTCAAAGACGAACTCGAGAACTGCCCGCCCCTGGTCGTGCTGACCGGGCGGCCCGACGACGCGTGGTTGGCCTCCTGGTCGCGGGCCGAGGGCGCGGTGCCCCACCCCATCGACCCGATCGTGCTGGGACGCACGGTGCTCAACCTGCTGCGGGCACCGGTTAGCTGACTCCAGTCCGCGTCGCGGCTTTGCTGCGACCACTGTTTTCGCGCCACCGAATGCGGGCCTGTCCGCCCTGGCGACGCCGTTGATCTTTAGCGCCGCAGCGATCGGCGCAGCAGCGCCTTTGCTGGTGCTCCCCGCCTAGCCGATGTGGCGGATCGCGTCCGGCGACGGGCGTTGGTTTCACCGGCTATCGAGTTTGCGCAGCACAGCGCTGCGTGGCACCGCCAATACTGCAAAATGCCCACCCCGGACAAGCGCACTGCACGCCGCGACGCTATGTTGTAAATCACTGTGGCGGGCTTGCGACCCAGTTCGTCACAGCAGCCCGGTTACCGCCTGGCCGCTGCAGGCGGCTCGTACGACGGATCATGGAGCGAGTTGAACGTCTACATACCCATCCTGGTGCTAGGCGCCATCGCCACCGCCTTTGCCGTGGGCTCGGTGGCGATCGCGAGCCTGGCCGGCCCGTCACGGTTCAACAAGTCGAAGATGTCGGCCTACGAGTGTGGAATCGAACCCACCGAGACATCGGTGAGCGGCCCGCATGCGACGGCCGGGCAGCGCTTTCCGGTGAAGTACTACCTCACCGCGATGCTCTTCATCGTCTTCGACATCGAAATCGTGTTCCTGTATCCCTGGGCTGTCAGCTATGACGCGCTGGGCACTTTCGCTCTGGTCGAAATGGTGATTTTCATGCTGACGGTTTTCGTGGCCTACGCCTACGTGTGGCGCCGCGGCGGCCTGACGTGGGATTGAGGTAAGACGTGGGTCTTGAGGAACAGCTGCCCGGCGGGATCCTGCTGTCCACAGTCGAGAAGGTTGCGGGCTACGTCCGCAAGAACTCACTGTGGCCGGCGACATTCGGGTTGGCCTGCTGCGCCATCGAGATGATGGCAACGGCCGGGCCACGATTCGACATCGCCCGGTTCGGCATGGAGCGCTTCTCGGCCACCCCACGCCAGGCCGATCTGATGATCGTCGCCGGGCGGGTCAGCCAGAAGATGGCCCCCGTCCTGCGGCAGATCTATGACCAGATGGCCGAACCGAAATGGGTGCTGGCCATGGGCGTCTGCGCGTCGTCCGGCGGAATGTTCAACAACTACGCGGTGGTGCAGGGCGTCGACCACGTGGTTCCGGTGGACATCTACCTGCCCGGCTGCCCACCGCGACCGGAGATGCTGCTGTACGCAATCCTGAAGCTGCACGAGAAGATTCAGGAGATGCCGCTGGGCGTCAACCGGGAGACCGCCATCGCCGAGGCCGAGCAGGCGGCGCTGTCGGCGCGGCCCACGATCGAGATGCGCGGACTGCTGCGATGAGCACGCCGGACCAAGATCCCAAGCAAGCGATCAGCGGCGCCGACGAAGAGGTAATCGACGTGCGCCGCGGCATGTTCGGCGCCAAGGGCACGGGCGACACGTCCGGTTACGGACGGCTGGTGCGCGAGGTGGTGCTGCCGGGCAGCAGCCCGCGGCCCTACGGCGGTTATTTCGACGAGGTGGTCGACGGCCTGGCCGCGGCGTTGAACCAGGACAACGTCGAATTCACCGACGCCATCGAGAAAGTCGTGGTGTACCGCGACGAACTCACCCTGCACGTCCGCCGCGACGCGCTGGTGCAGGTCGCTCATCGGCTGCGGGACGCCCCCCAACTGCGCTTCGAAATGTGCCTGGGCGTCAGCGGGGTGCATTACCCGCACGAGACGGGTCGCGAACTGCACGCGGTGTACCCGCTGCAGTCGATCACGCACAACCGGCGTGTCCGCCTGGAAGTGTCTGCGCCCGATAGTGATCCGCACATCCCCTCGCTGTTCGGGATCTATCCGACCACCGACTGGCACGAGCGGGAGACCTACGACTTCTTCGGCATCATCTTCGACGGACATCCGTCGTTGACCCGCATCGAGATGCCCGACGACTGGCACGGACACCCCCAGCGCAAGGACTACCCCCTCGGCGGGATTCCCGTCGAATACAAAGGCGCACAAATACCCCCGCCCGACGAGCGGAGAGCGTACAACTGATGAGCACTACCACCGAAGCGACGCACGACGGCGCCGGCGAGAAGTTCGTGGTCGCCGGCGGTCAGGACTGGGACAAGGTCGTCGAAGCCGCCCGCGGCGCCGACCCCGGCGAACGCATCATCGTCAACATGGGCCCCCAGCATCCGTCCACCCACGGGGTGCTGCGGCTGATCCTCGAGATCGAGGGCGAGACGGTGACCGACGCCCGTTGCGGCATCGGGTATCTGCACACCGGCATCGAAAAGAACCTCGAATACCGCTACTGGACCCAAGGCGTCACGTTCGTGACCCGGATGGATTACCTCGCACCGTTTTTCAACGAGACGGCCTACTGCCTGGGCGTGGAGAAGCTGCTCGGCATCACCGACCAGATACCGGAGCGGGTCAACGTCATCCGGGTGATGATGATGGAGCTCAACCGGATCTCGTCGCATCTGGTGGCGTTGGCCACCGGCGGCATGGAGCTGGGTGCCATGACCCCGATGTTCGTCGGCTTCCGGGGGCGCGAGATCGTGCTGACCCTGTTCGAATCGATCACCGGCCTGCGGATGAACAGCGCCTACGTCCGGCCCGGTGGTGTGGCGCAGGACTTGCCGCCCAACGCGGAGACCGAGATCGTCGAGGGCCTCAAGGGGCTCAAGCAGGTGCTGCGCGAAATGAGCGGTCTGCTCAACGAGAACGCCATCTGGAAGGCCCGCACCCAGGACGTCGGTTATTTGGATCTGACCGGGTGCATCGCGCTGGGCATCACCGGACCCATTCTGCGTGCCACCGGGCTGCCCCACGATCTGCGCAAGAGCGAGCCGTACTGCGGATATGAAAACTACGAATTCGACGTGATCACCGAAGACACGTGTGATGCTTACGGGCGCTACATGATTCGCGTCAACGAGATGTGGGAGTCGATCAAGATCGTCGAGCAGTGTCTGGACAAGCTGAAGCCCGGCCCGACCATGGTCGAGGACCGCAAGATCGCCTGGCCGGCCGACCTGAAGGTGGGCCCCGACGGCATGGGCAACTCGCAGGAGCACATCGCCAAGATCATGGGCGGCTCGATGGAAGCGCTGATCCACCACTTCAAACTGGTCACCGAGGGCATCAGGGTTCCCGCGGGCCAGGTTTACACGGCAGTCGAGTCGCCGCGCGGGGAGCTGGGCGTGCACATGGTCAGTGACGGCGGCACCCGGCCCTATCGGGTGCACTATCGAGACCCCTCCTTCACCAATCTGCAGTCGGTGGCGGCGATGTGCGAAGGCGGCATGGTCGCCGATCTGATCACCGCGGTCGCCAGCATCGACCCGGTCATGGGCGGGGTGGATCGGTGACCGGGCCGCAGGGACAGCCGGTCTTCATCCGGCTCGGTCCACCGCCCGACGAGCCCAACGCGTTCGTCGTCGAGGGTGCGCCCAAGACGTATCCACCCGAGGTGCGGGCGCGGCTGGAGGTCGACGCCAAGGAGATCATGGGGCGCTACCCGAACAAGCGCTCGGCGCTGCTGCCGTTGCTGCACCTGGTGCAGGCCGAGGATTCCTACCTGACGCCGGCGGGGCTGGAGTTCTGCGGTGAGCAACTGGGCCTCACGGGGGCGGAAGTGTCCGCGGTGGCCAGCTTTTACACCATGTATCGCCGGGGTCCCACCGGCGATTATCTCGTCGGTGTCTGCACAAACACGTTGTGCGCCATCATGGGTGGCGACGCCATCTTCGACGCCCTGAAAGAACACCTGGGCGTCGGCAACGATGAGACCACCGCCGACGGGTCGGTCACCTTGCAACACATCGAGTGCAACGCCGCCTGCGATTACGCGCCGGTGGTGATGGTCAACTGGGAATTCTTCGACAACCAGACGCCGGACTCGGCGCGCGAACTCGTCGACTCGCTGCGCGCCGGCGAGCCCAAGCCGCCCACTCGCGGAGCGCCGCTGTGCGTCTTCCGCGAAACGTCGCGCATCCTGGCCGGCCTGCCCGACGAGCGTCCCGACCAAGGCCAGGGCGGCGCCGGCGCCGCCACCCTAGCCGGCCTGAAGGTAGCCAAGGAACTCGGCATGCAGGCGCCCGGCGCGCCGGAAGGCCAGCAATGACAACGACTTCGGACACCTCGCAGGCGACGCCGCTCACTCCGGTCATCAGCCGCTTCTGGGACGATCCCGAGTCCTGGAGCCTGCAGACGTATCACCGCCACGGTGGATACGAGGCGATGAAGAGGGCCCTGGCGATGGAGCCCGACGAGGTGATCGGGCTGGTAAAGGACTCCGGGCTGCGCGGGCGCGGCGGCGCGGGCTTCTCGACGGGCACGAAGTGGTCGTTCATCCCGCAGGGCGACACCGGGGCGGCGGCCAAACCGCATTACTTGGTCGTCAACGCCGACGAGTCGGAACCCGGGACGTGCAAAGACATTCCGCTGATGCTGGCGACACCGCACGTCCTCGTCGAGGGTGTCATCATCGCCGCCTACGCGATCCGGGCCAGCCACGCGTTCATCTACGTGCGCGGGGAGGTGCTGCCGGTGCTGCGCCGCCTGCAGAACGCGGTGGCCGAGGCCTACGCCGCGGGCTATCTGGGCCGCGACATCAACGGCTCCGGCTTCGACCTCGAACTGGTGGTGCACGCCGGCGCCGGTGCCTACATCTGCGGTGAGGAAACCGCGCTGCTGGACTCCCTGGAGGGCCGTCGCGGCCAGCCGCGGCTGCGCCCGCCGTTTCCCGCCGTGGCCGGGCTGTACGGCTGCCCCACCGTGATCAACAACGTCGAGACCATCGCCAGCGTGCCGCCGATCATCGGCAACGGCGTGGACTGGTTCCGTTCGATGGGCAGCGAGAAATCCCCGGGCTTCACGCTGTATTCGCTGTCCGGTCACGTCACCCGCCCCGGCCAGTACGAGGCCCCGCTGGGAATCACGTTGCGGGAGTTGCTCGCCTACGCCGGCGGCGTGCGCGCCGGGCACCGGCTGAAGTTCTGGACACCCGGCGGCTCGTCGACCCCGCTGCTGACCGACGAGCACCTCGACGTGCCGCTGGACTACGAGGGCGTCGGCGGGGTCGGCTCGATGCTGGGCACCAAGGCGCTCGAGATCTTCGACGAGACCACCTGCGTGGTTCGCGCCGTGCG
Organism: Mycobacterium sp. 1245852.3; assembly: GCF_001669335.1. NCBI lineage: Bacteria > Bacillati > Actinomycetota > Actinomycetes > Mycobacteriales > Mycobacteriaceae > Mycobacterium > Mycobacterium sp. 1245852.3. Next base: position 23,612 of record NZ_LZLL01000192.1, read on the forward strand.
GCGCTGGACGTACTTCTACAAGCACGAATCCTGCGGAAAATGCACGCCGTGCCGCGAGGGCACGTTCTGGCTGGACCAGATCTACGAGCGGCTGGAAACCGGCAAGGGCACCAGCGACGACATTGGCAAGCTGCTCGACATCTCCGACACCATTCTCGGAAAGTCGTTCTGCGCCTTGGGTGATGGTGCCGCCAGCCCGGTGATGTCGTCGATCAAGTTCTTCCGTGACGAGTACGTCGCGCACGTCGAGGGCGGCGGATGCCCCTTCGACCCCCGAGACTCCATGCTGACGCCGAACGGAAAGGCTTGAGGCCCGGATGATCCGCGACGGCGACGATGCAGAGCGAAGCGATGAAGAGGAGCGGCGCTCATGACTAGTGCGGCCAAGACCGAGACCGGTGACGAGGTCCGTCCGCCGGACATGGTGACGCTGACCATCGACGGCAACGAGATCAGCGTCCCCAAGGGAACTTTGGTGATTCGGGCCGCCGAGTTGATGGGCATCCAGATCCCGCGGTTCTGCGACCACCCGCTGCTGGAACCGGTCGGCGCGTGCCGGCAGTGCCTGGTCGAGGTCGAGGGCCAGCGCAAGCCGATGGCCTCGTGCACCACGGTCGCCACCGACGACATGGTGGTGCGCACCCAGCTGACGTCGGAGGCCGCCGACAAGGCCCAGCACGGCGTGATGGAGCTGCTGCTGATCAACCACCCGCTGGACTGCCCGATGTGTGACAAGGGCGGCGAGTGCCCGCTACAGAATCAGGCAATGTCCAACGGCCGCAGCGATTCTCGCTTCACCGACGTCAAACGCACCTTCGCCAAGCCGATCAACATCTCCTCGCAGGTTCTGCTGGACCGCGAGCGCTGCATCCTGTGCGCGCGCTGCACGCGGTTCTCCGAGCAGATCGCCGGCGACATCTTCATCGACATGCAGGAACGGGGCGCCCTGCAGCAGGTCGGCATCTACGCCAACGAACCGTTCGAGTCCTACTTCTCGGGCAACACCGTGCAAATCTGCCCGGTGGGCGCGCTGACCGGAAGCTCGTATCGGTTCCGGGCCCGGCCCTTCGACTTGGTGTCCAGCCCCAGCGTCTGCGAGCACTGCGCTTCCGGATGCGCCCAGCGCACCGACCACCGCCGCGGCAAGGTGCTGCGCCGGCTGGCCGGTGACGATCCCGAAGTCAACGAGGAGTGGAACTGCGACAAGGGCCGGTGGGCGTTCACCTACGCAAGCCAGCCCGACGTGCTCACCACTCCCCTGATCCGCGACGCCGACGGCTCGCTGCAACCGGCCTCGTGGTCGCACGCGATCGCCGTCGCGACCAGGGGCCTCGAGGCCGCGCGTGGCCGCACGGGGGTGCTCGTCGGCGGCAGGGCGACCTTGGAGGACGCCTACGCCTACTCCAAGTTCGCGCGAATCGTGTTGGACACCAACGATATCGACTTTCGCGCCCGCCCGAGTTCGGCCGAGGAGGCCGACTTCCTGGCCGCCCGGATCGCGGGCAAACCGATCACCGTCAGCTACGCCGATCTGGAATCGGCGCCGGTCGTCGTGCTGGCCGGCTTCGAGCCCGAAGACGAGTCACCCATCGTGTTCCTGCGGTTGCGCAAGGCGGCCCGCAAGCACGGGTTGCCGGTCTACGCGATCGCGCCGTTCGCCACCCGCGCGCTGACCAAGATGTCCGGGCGGCTGATCAAAACCGTTCCGGGCGCCGAAGCTACGGCGCTGGACGGGTTGGCCACCGGCGAGGTGGGCGACCTGCTGTCCACCCCGGGCGCGGTCATCATGGTCGGCGAACGGCTTGCCTCGGTGCCGGGCGGGTTGTCGGCCGCGGCCCGGCTCGCCGACACCACCGGCGCCCGCCTGGCCTGGGTGCCGCGGCGCGCCGGGGAGCGGGGCGCGCTGGAGGCCGGTGCGCTGCCCGGGCTGCTGCCCGGAGGTCGCCCGGTCGACGACGAGACCGCCCGGGCGCAGATCGCCCAGGCGTGGCACGTGTCCGAATTGCCGTCCGGCAGGGGGCGTGACGCCGACGCGATCCTGACCGCCGCCACCGACGGAACGCTGGGCGCGCTGCTGGTCGGCGGTGTCGAGCCCGACGACTTCGCCGATCCGGCCGCGGTGCTGGCGGCGCTGGACGGTGTCGGCTTTGTCGTCAGCCTGGAGCTGCGGCACAGCGCCGTCACCGAACGCGCCGACGTCGTCTTCCCGGTCGCGCCGGTGACACAGAAGGCCGGCGCATTCGTCAACTGGGAGGGCCGCTTCCGGCCGTTCGAGGCCGCGCTGCGGACGACTCAGGACGCCAGGCAATCCGACCACCAGGTGCTCGACACGCTGGCCGACGAGCTGGGCGTCTACCTGGGGATGTCCAGCGTCGAGACGGCCCGCGAAGAGCTTGCAGCGCTGCGAAATTGGGACGGCAAGCGTGCCGCGAACCCGGACGTCGCCGCCCCGCAACCCGCCCAGCCCGGCGCCGGTGAGGCGGTACTGGCCGGCTGGCGGGCGTTGCTGGACAACGGCCGCATGCAGGACGGCGAGCCGCATCTGGCGGGCACCGCGCGCAAGCCCTTCGCCCGGCTGTCGGCCGATACGGCCGCCGAGATCGGCGCCGCCGACGGCGACGCGGTCACGGTCAGCACGTCGCACGGATCCATCAGCCTGCCGCTGGTGATCACCGACATGCCCGACCGGGTGGTGTGGCTGCCGGTGAACTCGCCCGGCTCGGCGGTGCACCGCCGACTCGGCGTGTCGGTCGGCAGCACAGTCAAGATCGGAGTGGGCTCATGACTGGGTTGACCGCATTCGGGCACGACACCTGGTGGTTGGTGCTCGGCAAGGCACTGGCGATCTTCGTGTTCCTCATGCTGAACGTTCTGGTGGCGATCCTGCTCGAACGCAAAATCCTGGGCTGGATGCAGCTGCGGCCCGGCCCCAACCGGGCGGGCCCGTGGGGGGTACTGCAGAGCCTGGCCGACGGAATCAAGTTGGCGCTCAAGGAAACCATCACCCCGGGTGGCGTCGACAAGTTCGTCTACTTCGCGGCGCCGGTCATCTCCACGATCCCGGCGTTCACCGCCTTCGCGTTCATCCCGTTCGGTCCGGTGGTGTCGGTGTTCGGCCACCGCACGCCGCTGCAGCTGACCGACCTGCCGGTCGCCGTGCTGTTCATCCTCGGCCTGTCGGCGATCGGCGTGTACGGAATCGTCCTGGGCGGTTGGGCTTCCGGGTCCACCTACCCGCTGCTGGGCGGGGTGCGCTCCACCGCCCAGGTGATCTCCTACGAGGTGGCGATGGGGCTGTCGTTCGCGGCGGTCTTCCTCTACGCGGGCTCCATGTCGACGTCGCAGATCGTCGCCGCGCAGGACCGGGTCTGGTACGCGTTCCTGCTGCTGCCGTCGTTCGTGATCTACCTCATCTCGATGGTCGGTGAAACCAACCGGGCGCCTTTCGATTTGCCCGAGGCCGAGGGCGAGCTGGTCGCGGGATTCCACACCGAATACTCGTCGCTGAAGTTCGCGATGTTCATGCTGGCCGAGTACGTCAACATGATGACGGTCTCGTCGCTGGCCACTGTCCTGTTCTTCGGTGGCTGGCACGCGCCGTGGCCGCTGAACATGTGGGCGGGCGCCAACACCGGATGGTGGCCGGTGCTGTGGTTCACCGCGAAGATGTGGACCTTCCTGTTCGTCTACTTCTGGCTGCGGGCCTCGCTGCCCCGGCTGCGCTACGACCAGTTCATGGGGCTGGGCTGGAAGCTGCTGATCCCGGCCTCGCTGGTCTGGGTGCTGATCGCCGCTGTGATCCGCACGCTGCAGAACCAGGGCTACGCGCACTGGACCCCGATACTGGTGGCCAGCAGCATCGTGTTCGCCACGGCGCTCGTGCTGTTGCTGCGAAAGCCGTTCAGCGCGCCGGGTATTCGCGCGCTGGAGAAACAGCTGCGCCGCGAGGCGAAGAAGCTCCCGGCCGCAGCGATCCCCGCGCCGGTATTCCCGACACCGCCGCTGCCGGCGAAAACCCAGAAGTCTTTGGCGGCTGCGAGCAAGGAGGAAGCACGTGGCTAAGTTTTTGGACGCCGTGGCCGGATTCGGCGTGACGTTCGGATCGATGTTCAAAAAGAATGTCACCGAGGAGTATCCGGAGAAACCGGGCCCCGTCAAGCCGCGCTATCACGGCCGCCACCAGCTCAACCGCTACCCCGACGGGCTGGAGAAGTGCATCGGGTGCGAACTGTGCGCCTGGGCCTGCCCGGCCGACGCGATCTACGTCGAGGGCGCGGACAACACCGAGGAACTCAGGTATTCGCCCGGCGAACGCTATGGCCGGGTCTACCAGATCAATTATCTGCGCTGCATCGGCTGCGGCCTGTGCATCGAGGCCTGCCCGACCCGGGCGCTGACGATGACCAATGACTACGAGATGGCCGACGACAACCGCGCCGACCTGATCTACGAGAAGGACCGGCTGCTGGCGCCGCTGCTGCAGGACATGCTCGCGCCGCCCCACCCGAGGACCGCCGGCGCCACCGACAAGGATTACTACCAGGGCAATGTGACCGCGCACGGGTTGCGAGAGATCGAGCAGGCCGGAGACTCCCGGTGACCGGATTGACCGGCCACGCAGTCGTCGTGGCGTCCAGTTTTGCCCACGACACCATCGTCCGAACCTCCACCGGCGAAGCGGTCGCCTTCTGGGTGCTGGGCGTGCTGGCCGTGCTCGGCGCGATCGGGGTGGTCACCGCCGTCAACGCCGTGTATTCGGCGATGTTCTTGGCGATGACCATGATCATCCTGGCGATCTTCTACATGATCCAGGACGCGCTGTTCTTGGGTGTGGTGCAGGTCGTGGTCTACACCGGCGCGGTGATGATGCTGTTCCTGTTCGTGCTGATGCTCATCGGTGTGGATTCCGCGGAATCGCTCCAGGAGACGCTGCGCGGTCAGCGCGTCGCCGGGGTGGCGGCCGGTATCGGGTTCGGCATCCTGCTCATCGCCGTGATCGGCAACGTGGCCACCGGCGGTTTCGCCGGCCTGACCACCGCCAACGCCAACGGCAACGTGGAAGGGCTGGCGGCGCTGATCTTTTCGCGGTACCTGTGGGCGTTCGAGCTGACCAGCGCGCTGCTGATCACCGCGGCCGTCGGGGCGATGGTGCTGGCGCACCGCGAACGCTTCGAGCGCCGCAAGACCCAGCGCGAGCTCTCCCAGGAACGCTTCCGGCCGGGCGGACACCCCACGCCGATGCCGAACCCCGGCGTCTACGCCCGCCACAACGCGGTCGACGTGGCCGCGTTGCTGCCGGACGGCTCGTACTCGAAGCTTTCGGTGTCGCCGATACTGCAAAGCCGCGGCGCCGACGGGAAGAGGACAACAACGTCCACCGAGCCGAGCCCGAGTCTCTCCCAAGGCGGTACGTCGTGAATCCGGCCAATTACCTATATCTTTCGGCGCTGCTGTTCACCATCGGCGCCTCCGGGGTGTTGTTGCGCCGCAACGCCATTGTGATGTTCATGTGCGTGGAGCTGATGCTCAACGCGGTCAACCTCGCGTTCGTCACGTTCGCGCGGATGCACGGCCACCTGGACGGGCAGATGATCGCGTTCTTCACGATGGTGGTCGCCGCCTGCGAAGTGGTCATCGGCCTGGCCATCATCATGACCATCTTCCGTACCCGCAAATCGGCGTCCGTCGACGACGCGAATCTACTCAAAGGCTGAAGACGCCAACATGACTCAATACACCTGGTTGCTGGTGGCGCTGCCATTGGCGGGCGCCGCGATCCTGCTCTTCGGCGGGCGACGCACCGACCGGTGGGGGCATTGGCTGGGCTGCGCCACCGCCCTCGCGGCCTTCGGGGTGGGCCTGAGCCTGCTGAGCGAGCTGCTCGGCCGCGCCGCCGACGACCGCGTCATCCACCAGAAGGTGTTCAGCTGGATCCCCGTCGGGCAGCTCCAGGTGGATCTCGGACTCCAAATCGACCAGCTGTCGGTGTGTTTCGTTCTGTTGATCTCCGGCGTCGGGTCACTGATCCACATCTATTCGGTGGCCTACATGGCCGAAGACATCGACCGCCGCAGGTTTTTCGGCTACCTCAACCTGTTCCTGGCGTCGATGCTGCTGCTGGTCGTCGCAGACAACTACGTGGTGCTCTACGTCGGTTGGGAAGGCGTCGGCCTGGCCTCCTACCTGCTGATCGGGTTCTGGTATCACAAGCCGACGGCGGCCACCGCCGCCAAGAAGGCGTTCGTGATGAACCGGGTCGGCGACGCCGGGCTGGCCCTGGGAATGTTCTTGATGTTCAGCACTTTCGGCACGCTGTCCTACGCCGGGGTCTTCGCCGGCGCACCGGCGGCCAGTCGGGGCGCGCTGACCGCCATGGGATTGCTGTTGCTGCTGGGCGCGTGCGCCAAATCCGCCCAAGTTCCGCTGCAGGCCTGGCTCGGTGACGCCATGGAGGGTCCCACCCCGGTCTCCGCGCTGATCCACGCCGCCACCATGGTGACCGCCGGGGTGTATCTGATCGTGCGGTCCAACCCGCTGTACAACCTGTCGCCCGATGCGCGACTGGCCGTGGTCATCGTGGGCGCGGTCACGCTGCTACTCGGGGCGTTCATCGGGTGCGCCAAGGACGACATCAAGCGGGCGCTGGCGGCGTCGACGATGAGCCAGATCGGCTACATGGTGCTGGCGGCCGGCCTCGGCCCGGCCGGCTACGCCTTCGCGATCATGCACCTGCTCACCCACGGCTTCTTCAAGGCCGGCTTGTTCCTCGGCTCCGGCGCGGTGATCCACGCGATGCACGAAGAACAGGACATGCGCCGCTACGGCGGTCTACGTGCGGCACTGCCCATCACGTTCGTCACCTTCGGCCTGGGCTACCTGGCGATCATCGGCGTGCCGCCCTTCGCGGGCTACTTCTCCAAGGACGCCATCATCGAGGCGGCGCTGGCCGCCGGTGGCACGCAGGGGTATGTGCTGGGCGGCGCCGCGCTACTGGGCGCCGGCGTCACCGCGTTCTACATGACGCGCGTGATGCTGATGACCTTCTTCGGCAAGAAGCGCTGGGGTCCGGGCGCCCACCCCCACGAGGCGCCCGGCCTGATGACGTGGCCGATGATCCTGCTCGCCGTCGGCTCGGTGTTCTCCGGTGGCCTGCTGGCGGTGGGTGGCACCCTGCAGCGCTGGCTCGAGCCGGTCGTCGGAAAGCACGAGGAGGTCACCCACGCATACCCGGTCTGGGTCAGCTCCGCGCTGGCGCTGGGCGTCGTGATCATCGGCATCGCGGTGGCCTACCGGTTGTATGCGAAGGCACCGATCCCGCGGGTGGCTCCGCTTTCGGTCTCGGCCCTGACTACCGCGGTCCGCAACGACTTCTACGGCGATGCCGTCAACGAAGAGGTGTTCATGCGCCCCGGCGCACAACTGACCAAGGCACTCGTCGACGTGGACAACGCGGGTGTCGACGGCTCGGTCAACGGGCTGGCAGCGCTGGTGAGTTCGACCTCAAATCGGCTGCGGGGGCTGCAAACCGGCTTCGCCCGCAACTACGCATTGTCGATGCTGACGGGCGCCGTGCTGGTGGTCGCGCTGATCCTGGCGGTGCGGTTGTGGTGACCGCGCCGGCGACGATGCAGGACGAAGCGATGAGGAGGAGCGGCGCTGGTGAATAACGTTCCGTGGCTGAGCGTGCTATGGCTGGTGCCGCTGGCCGGCTCCGTGCTGATCATCCTCACGCCGCCCGGGCTGCGGCAGCTCGCCAAGTGGACGGGTCTGGTCTTCGGCGTCGCCACCCTGGCCGTGGCGATCGTCGTCACCGTCGGGTTCAAATCCGGTGGCGCTCCCTACCAATTCGTCGAGAAGCACCAGTGGATTCCGGCGTTCGGGGCCGGTTACACGCTGGGCGTCGACGGGATTGCGGTGGTGCTGGTGCTGCTGACCGCGGTGCTGATTCCGGTGCTACAGGTGGCCGGCTGGAACGACGGGGGCGAAGGCAACCCGCGCGGTGTACACGCGTACGTCGCTCTCACGCTGGCCATCGAATCCATGGTGCTGATCTCGGTCGTCGCGCTGGACGTACTGCTGTTCTACGTCTTCTTCGAGGCCATGCTCATCCCGATGTACTTCCTGATCGGGGGCTTCGGCGGCGGAGCCGGGCGCTCGCGCGCGGCCGTGAAGTTCTTGTTGTACAACCTGTTCGGCGGGCTGATCATGCTGGCCGCGGTGATCGGGCTGTATGTCGTGACCTCCCAGCACGGTTCGGGCACCTTCGACTTCCGTGAGATCGTGGCCGGCGTCGCCTCCGGCCGCTACGGCGCGGACTCAGCGGTGTTCAAGGCGTTGTTCTTGGGCTTCATGTTCGCGTTCGCGATCAAGGCCCCGCTCTGGCCGTTCCACCGCTGGCTGCCCGACGCCGCGGTCGAGGCCACCCCCGCGACCGCGGTGCTGATGATGGCGGTGATGGACAAGGTCGGCACTTTCGGCATGCTGCGGTACTGCCTGCAGCTGTTCCCCGGCGCCTCAACGTATTTCCGGCCGCTGATCGTGGTGCTGGCGGTCATCGGGGTGATCTACGGCGCGATCGTCGCCATCGGCCAGACCGACATCATGCGGCTGATCGCCTACACCTCGATCTCGCACTTCGGGTTCATCATCCTGGGCATCTTCGTGATGACAAGCCAGGGGCAGAGCGGGTCGACGCTGTACATGCTCAACCACGGTCTGTCCACGGCGGCGGTGTTCCTCATCGCCGGCTTCCTGATATCGAGACACGGCAGCCGCGCGATCGCCGACTACGGCGGCGTGCAGAAGGTGGCGCCCATCCTGGCGGGCACCTTCCTGGTGTCGGCCATGGCCACCCTGTCACTGCCCGGGTTGGCGCCGTTCATCAGCGAATTCCTGGTCCTGCTGGGAACTTTCAACCGGTACTGGCTGGCCGCCGCGTTCGGGGTCACCGCGCTGGTGTTATCGGCGGTCTACATGTTGTGGCTCTACCAGCGGGTGATGACCGGGCCGGTCGTCAGCGGTAATGAAAAGATCGGCGATCTGCGCGCCCGCGAATTGATCGTCGTCGCGCCGTTGATCGCGCTGCTGCTGGTGCTCGGCATCTATCCCAAGCCGGTGCTCGACATCATCAACCCCGCCGTCGAGAACACCATGACCACCATCGGCCAGCACGACCCCAAGCCGACCGTCCCGGTGGCGACACCCAGACCGGCCGACCTACCCCGGACCGCCGAAGGACCGCGATGACCCTCCCAACCCCGAGCATCCAGTACTTTTTGCTGTGCCCGACGCTCATCGTGTTCGGCGTCGCCGTGGTGGCCGTCCTCGCAGAGGCGTTCCTGCCCAGGCGAATTCGCTACGCGGCGCAGGTAACGCTTGCGCTCGGCGGCGTGATCGCGGCGTTCGTCGCGGTGATCGCCGTGAGCCGCTCGATTCCAGGCTCCGGGCGCGTCGCGGTGTTGGGCGCCATGGCCATTGACCGCCCGACGCTGTATCTGCAGGGCACCGTCCTGCTGGTCGCGGTGCTGGCCATCATCTTTATCGCCGAACGAACCCAGGCCAGGGCTGGCAATAAGGTCTCCGTAGGCGTCGGCAGGGCCGGTTCGGGTGGCCTGGACTCCTTTACCCCGCAGGCGTCGGCGGTGCCCGACAGTGACGCCGAACGGGAGGCCGAGCGGGCCGGAGCCGCCCAGACGGAGCTGTTCCCGCTGGCGCTGTTGTCGGTCGGCGGCATGATGGTTTTCCCCGCCTCCAACGACCTGTTGACCATGTTCGTTGCGCTGGAAGTGCTGTCGTTGCCGTTGTACCTGATGTGCGGCCTGGCCCGTCATCGCCGCCTGCTGTCGCAGGAAGCCGCGATGAAGTACTTTCTGCTGGGCGCGTTTTCGTCGGCGTTCTTCCTCTACGGCGTGGCGCTGCTGTACGGCGCGACCGGCACCTTGCTGCTGACCGGAATCCGCGACGCGCTGGCCGCGCAGGGCGATACGTCGATGGCGCTGGTCGGTGTGGCGCTGCTGTCGGTCGGTCTGTTGTTCAAGGTTGGTGCCGTTCCGTTCCATTCGTGGATTCCCGACGTGTACCAGGGCGCGCCCACCCCCATCACCGGGTTCATGGCGGCCGCCACCAAGGTGGCGGCTTTCGGTGCGCTGCTGCGGGTTATCTACGTGGCGCTGCCGCCGCTGCACGATCAGTGGCGCCCGGTGCTGTGGGCCATCTCCATCCTGACCATGGCGGTGGGCACCATCACCGCGGTGAACCAGACCGACGTCAAACGGATGCTGGCCTACTCGTCGGTCGCCCACGTCGGATTCATCCTCACCGGCGTCATCGCCGACAACCACACGGGCCTGTCCGCCACGCTGTTCTACCTGCTGGCCTACAGCTTCAGCACCGTCGGCGCGTTCGCCATCGTCGGCCTGATCCGCGACGCCGACGGGGTCGAGGACGCCACGCTCTCGCACTGGGCGGGGCTCGGGCAGCGCTCCCCCATTGTGGGCGTGATGTTTTCGATGTTCCTGTTGGCCTTCGCCGGCATCCCCCTGACGAGCGGATTCGTCAGCAAGCTCGCCGTGTTCAAGGCCGCCGCCCAGGGCGGTGCCGTGCCCCTGGTGATCGTCGGTGTGGTCGCGAGCGGGGTGGCCGCCTACTTCTACGTGCGGGTGATCGTGTCGATGTTCTTCACGGAGGCGACCGAGGACACGCCGCACGTGGTGGCGCCGGGCATCTTGAGCAAGGCCGCGATCGCGGTGTGCGCCGCGATCACCGTGGTGTTGGGCATCTTCCCGCAGCCGCTGCTGGATCTGGCCGACCAGGCCGCCGAGTTGCTGCACTGACGCAGCGCGGTCAATTCATGAACGGCCGGACGGCCAGCAGGTAGGTCAGCAGCGCCGCCAGCGGGGCGACCAACGGCAGCCACGGCAGCTGCAGCGGAAACGACGTCGCAACCAACCCGGCGACCGTAAACCCCACGGCGCCAAGCGCGGTCGGCCAGCTGTCCAGCACCACGAGCGCGGTGGTGCCGGCCGCATGGCGGCACACCAGGTAGGCGGCGGCGCACAGACCGGCCAGCGCGACGAATATCACCGGCGGGCTGGACAGCAGGACGGTAACGGCCGCCAACAGCACGGCAACCGTTGCGGCCCGGCGCAATACGATGCCGACCGCGACCGCGACGAGTGCGGCCACCCATCCGGCGATCGCGGATTCCTGCCAGCCGTCGGCGGCCAGCCCCACCATGAGCAGGCCGAAGGCCGTCGCGAACGCGGGCGCCCCCGCCCGCGCCAGTGTCCCGGCGCCGCCGTCAGCCACGAAGCCTCCCCCGCACCCGCCGTCGCCGATCGGGCAGCACACCCATCGACTGCTCCAAACCGCTATCGCCGGGCCACGACACGATATCGACGCCGATGGTGGCCATGTCGCGATACATCGCGGAGCGCTGCAAGGCCCACATCCGATCCACCAGGGGGTCCTGTTCGTCTTCGAACGGCGACGTGTCCAGAACGTCGACGGCCAGCACGACATGGCCCCGCTTGCGCAGATTGATCAGGGCCAAGGCGAATTCGGTGTCGAGCAGCGTGGAGAACGCGATGACGATCGCCCCGGCGGGAACCGCCGCGCGTGGCGCCAACGTGCCGGTGGTGTGTTCGAACCGGTCACCGGCGCGAAGGACGGTGTCGAGCACCCGATAGAACTGGCGCTGCCCGATGTCGGCTCCCAGCCAACGCGGCTGGTTGCCCCCGAGGGCGACGATGCCGGCCCGGTCACCATGGCGCAGTGCGGTTTGCACCACCTGCGCCGCGCCGCGAACGACGCGTTCGGTGGCCTCGGTCGCCGGCCCGGCCGGCTGCCGGTAGCCGTCGATCAGCACCACCACGTCGGCGGCGCGGTCGGTCAACCGCTGCGTCACGTGCAGTTGACCCCGGCGCGCGCTCACCGGCCAATTCACCGCCCGCAGTTGGTCGCCGGGCACGTAGAGACGAATGTCGGCATATTCCACACCTGGACCGATGTGGCGGGTCAGGTGGGCACCCAACCGGTCGAGCAGCTCGGTCTGCGGGATGGGCGTCTGTTGCGGCGGTGTCAGCGGGAACACGATCACCTCGGCGGCCCCGACGACCGCCGTCCCGGTGAGCAGCCCACCGCGGGCGACCACGTCGATGCGAACCTCAATCGAATACCGGCCCCAGCGCCGCGCGGTCGCCGTGACCGTTTTCGCTTGGCTCCCATCGGATTCCGTGATGCCGAGTTCCATGCCCGCGATGTCGGGAACCGTGAGCCGCACGGCCGAAGCCGCGTCGTCCGTCACCCACACCCTGATGCGTGCCTGCTCGCTCTCGAAGCAACGCTGGGTGTCGGGATCGCCGTGCACCCGAACCGTCGGCACCGGGCGCTGCCAGCTGATCGAGCACAACACGCCCAGCAGCGGCGCCGCGAAGGCGATCAGCTGCCACCGGCCGCCGATCACGGCGGCGGCCATCGCGAATCCCGCGCAGGTGGCGATCGCTCGGGTCAATTCCGATGCACGCCAGCGGAACTCGACCGTCGTGCTGCGGGTCATGCTGGCCTCATCCGGTCTCGCCGGCGCCGGCGCCGGTGCGGGGCACCGGTAGGCGGTGCAACAGCTCCGCGATGACGTCGGCACCCTGGATTTTTCGTACCCACATCTCCGGACGCAGCGTGATCCGGTGCGAGACCGCCGCGATGGCGAGCGCCTTCACGTCCTCGGGGATGACGTAATCGCGGCCGAGCAGCAGCGCGCGGGCGCGGGCGAGCTGGACCAGATCGAGTTCGGCGCGGGGGCTGGCCCCGACGGCGACCTGCGGATGGTGCCGGGTGGCGTTGGCCAGTGACACCACATAATGCAGGACGTCTTCATGCACGGTCACCTGCTCGACCGATTCGCGCATGGCCAGCAGATCGTGGGCGTCCACCACCTGGTTGACCGTCGGTTCGGCCGAACCGCGTTCGAGGCGGCGGCGCAGCATCGACGTCTCGTCGCGCTCGTTGAGATACCGCAGTTCCAGCCGGATCGCGAACCGGTCGAGTTGCGCCTCGGGCAGCGGATACGTGCCCTCGTACTCGATCGGATTGTCGGTGGCCAGGACGATGAAAGGCTGTGGCAGCTGGTGTGTTTCGCCGTCGATGCTCACCTGCCCTTCGGCCATCGCCTCCAGCAGCGCCGCCTGGGTTTTCGGCGGCGTGCGATTGATCTCGTCGGCCAGCAACAAGTTGGTGAAGATGGGGCCGGGTCGGAACGCGAAGCGGCCGGACTGCATGTCATAGATCGTCGAGCCGAGCAGGTCGGCGGGTAACAGGTCGGGCGTGAACTGCACCCGGGTGAATTGCAGACCCAACGCTGCGGCAAACGATCTCGCGATCAGCGTCTTGCCCAGGCCGGGCAGGTCTTCGATGAGGATGTGGCCGCGCGCCAGGACCGTGGTGAGGATGAGCCGCAGCGCGGATCGTTTCCCCACCACCACGCGTTCTATCTCGTCGAGAATCGCTTCACAGTGGGCGGTCGTGGTGGCGGCCGGCAGCGTCATGGTGGGATCGCGCCTCCTGTCATACCTGCTCCAGCTTTTGCAGAATCTCTTGCAGCGCCGCACGGCCCGGACCGGGTTGGCGGTCACCGCCGCGCACCACGTTGTTGGGATTGACCCATTCCCACAGTTCCACACCAAACAGCATGCGTCCGGTTGCGTGATACGCCCCGGAGTCCTTGGATCGCCTTTGGCCAGTTGTCATCTCGTACCGGCGGGCGAGCATCGGGCGTAGATGCCTGTCCCAGTCGGCCCGCGTCGACTCCGACCACCGGATCGTCGTCTCGGTGGTGGCAAGCCAGCGGCGCAACGAATCCCCGAGATCGTCGGCGTCGGCCTCCGTGTCGGCATCGGGCCCCCGCGCCAATGCGCGACGCAGAGTGAGCAGCACCAGCGCCAGCCCCACGCCGGAGGCCGCCAACACCCAGCGTCTATCCTGCTGCGTCAGCGCCAACAGTTCGATGCCGACGATGAGGCAAACGCCAAGGGTCGTAATCTTTTTCATGCGGCACTCCGCGAACCCAGCTCGTCGAGGACCAACCGGAGGACGCCTACCGCGATGTCGCGGTGGCCCTCGTTCATCACATGGGGGCTGAACCGCGCCTCGGCGAACAGGTTCACCAATTGGACGGCGTTGTCGGCGTGCAGGGCGTGGTGCTCGACCGCGCGGGCCAGCACCTCGGTGGGGGTGTCGAATTCCCGGGGGGCGGCGCCGGGAACATGTGCGAGTTCACGTTCCATCGCGGCATAGCAGGCGATGATCGCCTCGCGCGGTTCGCGGCTCAGGTCCGTCATCTCGGCCAGACCGCGTTCGGCGGCCCGCGCCAGCGACTCCGAACGCGCCGCCGGCGCCGGCGGCTCCGCCGGTTCGTCGGCGACGACGGGTGCGGTCGGACGCCAGCGCCGTCGCGCCGTGGCGACCGTACCGCCGACGAACAACACCAACATCGCGACCGTGCAGGCAAGCAGGATCCCGAGCAAGTTCTGCGAGCCGTCGCGGGGACGGTGTTGAGGCTGCTGCTGCGGCGGCGGCGCGGACGGGTTCGTCGGCGGCGCCGCACCGGTATCGGGTGGTGACGGGGCCGGCGCGACGCCGTGGCCCAGGAAGCGGGCCAGCAGCATCACGACCACGAGCCAGGCCGCGATCACGGCGAGTCCGATCAGCAACACGCGCCAGCTCGGCCGCCCCCGGCCGGTGCCGAGCATCTCGGACAGTGCCCCTGCGGTCGGCGCGGGAGCGCGGGGGTCACGCAACCGCGCGACGACGGCGATCGCGATCAGCGCGAGCGTCACGGCCAGGGCCGCTACCACGAAGGCCAGCGCCGCGCGACCGCCCGACTCGTTGCGCACCGCATCGTGACGAGCCGGAAGGTAGCCGCGCAGGGCGGCCGCGACCACGAGCAGCAGGACGATCAGGGCAACGACTCGCCCTGTCGGCTTGTCTATACCAGGCATTGGCACACCACTCGATTGGTTGCCTGCCGCCGTCGCGGCACTGACTTTTCTCATACTTGCACGTCAAGCGGCCCCAGGGCCAGGACCGGCGTCGCCGCTTATCCACAGTCGGCGGTTCATCCACAGACGGTGCGTGGGCGGTGCCTGTTCGAACTCGTGTTCGATACCGTGGGCTGTATGGGTCCTCTGGTGAACGCGGAACTGGCGCGAGAGCGCATCTGCTCGGCGCTCGACGCGATCGATGCTGCCCACGAGGTGCTGCGCCAGACCCCGTCGGACGCGGTCGGCAATGCCTTTCGGGTCGGCGTCGCCGAGCGCCTGGAGGCCCAGGACCGCGCCAATCGCGGCCTGATGTACCGGACTTTCGGCGAAATCGCCGAGCCGCCGGACGGGTCAGAGTGCGTTCCGGCGGTGCGCGGCACGCTGTGGGCGCGGCTACGCATCACTCCCAAGGAAGTCGCGCGCCGCTTTCGGCTCGCTGCGCGTCTCCAGCCGCGCCATTCGCTGACCGGCGCGCCCCTGGAACCCGAACTGCCGGCGTTGGCGGAGGCGGTGGCCGCCGGCGCGGTGGGTGAGGACCACATCCGCGCCGTCTGCGCCGCCGTGGACACCTTGCCCTCCTGCGTATCGCCGTGTGATGTGGCGGATGCCGAGCGCACGCTGGTACGGCACGCGACCAAGCTCGACGCCGCCGTGGTCACCAAGCTGGGCCACCGGATTGCCGACTATCTCAATCCCGACGGCCGCTTCACCGACGTCGATCGCGCCCGCCGCCGTGGCGTGTACCTCGGCCCGCAGGGGCCCGACGGAATGTCCCGACTCTCCGGCCTACTGGATCCCGAGGCCAGGGCCTACTTCGAAGCCCTCGAAGCGGCGGTGCGGCCCGGGCGCCATCAGACCCCCGACAGCGATCCCGAGACGCGCGATGATCGCACCCCGGCCCAACGCGGCCACGACGCCCTCAAGCTTGGCCTCGAAATCGCCCTCGCCTCCGGCGGTCTCAGGGCGCACCGCGGGCTGCCCGTCACCGTGATCGCCACGACCACGCTGGCCGAACTCGACCGAGCCGCGCACGCCGCGGTCGACTCGTCGATCCCGATGCCCGCGCCGGCGCACACCGGCGGCGGTTCACGACTGCCCATGCCGGATTTGATTCGCATGGCCGTCAAGGCGATTCACTATCTTGCGGTGTTCGACGAGCACACCGGCCGGCCGTTGTATCTAGGGCGTCAAAAACGCATCGCATCCGCGGACCAACGGCTCGTCTGCTACGCCCGTGACCGAGGCTGCACCCACCCCAATTGCCTCGAACCCGGCTATCATTGCGAAATTCACCACGCCCACGAATGGGCAGAGGGCGGACGCACGGACGCCGACAACCTGTTCTTCGCCTGCGGATCCGACCACGGCGCGGTGGGGCGCGGCGAATGGCGCACCGCGGTGGCCGGCAACGGCCGACTCGCCTGGACCGACGGCAAGGGGCCGCCCGAGGTCAATCATGCGCACCATCCCGACGAGCTGCTGCGCGGGGATCCCGACCCGCCCGAAGGCCAGCCGGTCTAGGCAGGCGTGAAAGGCCGGAAACTGCCGTCGAGGACCTGAAGGTGACCGATGGTGCGGCCGGTGACCTTCCCGGGATCGACTAGGGCCAATTCGACTGCCGCACGGGCGAATTCATCCTCCGACGCGGTGTCATCAAAGCTGCGGGCATAGTAGGCGAGCCCCGGGGTGAGGATCGGTTTGGACGGCGACAGCGCATTAACCGCGATGTTGTGGTCGGTCAGATCGAATGCGGCGCACTGGGTCAGGTGCTCGAGCGCGGCCTTGGATCCGCCATACCCGGGCAGCACGCCACCGCTGCGGTCGGCGTACGGCCCATCGCCCGGCAGTCGCGACGCGACCGAGGTGATGTTGATGATCGAGCCGCCACCCGCCTCGATCATGTCGGGGCACACCATCTGCATCAGCTCGTAGGCCGCGAAGACGGCGATGTCGAAGTGCCGGCGATACGCGTGCAGGGGCGTGCTGACGAATCCCGGCCAGCCTGGCTTGACGGCACCCGACGGCTTGGCGGCAGCCGACGGCTTGGCGGTGCCGTCACGCGGTTGCGCGCCCGGCTTCGGCGGTCGCCCGGGCGCGGTGAAGGCCGCATTGTTGACCAGAATCCCGATGGGACCCAACGCCTCTCGCGCCGACTGCACCAGCCGGGCAACCTGCTCACGGTCGGTCAGGTCCGCCCGGACCGGCAGGGCACGCCCGCCGGCGGCCTCGATGTCGGCGACGGTCTCGCCAATGGTTCCCGGCAGCCGGTCGTCCCAGACTTCTTCGGTACGCCCGGCGACCGCCACGGCGGCACCCTCGGCGGCCAGGGCCAGCGCGATGGCCCGGCCCAGACCGCGGCTGCCGCCGGTGACGATCGCGGCGCGACCGGCAAGCCGCCCCGTCACCGCCGCACCCCGTGTACGACGATGGCGGTGGTCTGCTCCACCCACGCCTCGTCGAGCTCCTCTTCCGGACGCAGCAGCATCCGCAGCATCGTCGCTCCCCCAATCAACTCGATCAACCGGTCGGGATCCACATCGGGATGGGCTTCGCCCCGGTCAACCGCCTCCCGCAGCCGCACCCGCACCGCGGTGAACAAATCCACGAACCGCGACATCACCCGCGCGTTGAGCGCCGGGTCGGCCGTCATGTCGGCAACCAGACCGGGCAACGCGGCACGCACCACCGGGGTGGTGAACACGTCGCGGGTGGCCTCGATCATCATCCGCATGTCGGCGGCGATGTCCCCGGCCGGCGACTCCAGGGCGGTCGGGGCCGTCGGGAACGCGGCCTCGTGCACCAGCTCGGCCTTGCTCGACCACCGGCGGTACAGCGCGGATTTCGTGGTGCCGGCGCGCTCGGCGACCGCGGCCAGGCTGATGTTGGAATAGCCCGTTTGGACAAGCAGTTCCGCGGTCGCCGAAAGGATCGCGGAGTCGATACGCGGATCGCGCGGGCGGCCGGCGCCGGAGGCCTTGTCAAGGCCGGACGGGTCTGCTTTCATAACGCTACCTACCGTATCGTAATTGCCTCAACGAAGGAGGCACCTTATGGCAACAGAACCGGCGGTCGACAACGTCGACCGGCTGCAACGCTCCAGCCGCGACGTCAGCACATTGCCGACGGTCATGTCACGCTGGCTCTCCACCGTACTGCCGGACGCCGCAAATCCCGAGGTGACCGTGGAAAGCGGCGTGGATTCGACGGGCATGTCGTCGGAAACGATCATCCTGACCACCCGCTGGCAACAGGACGGCCGGCCGACCGAACAGAAGCTGGTGGCGCGGGTGGCGCCCACCGCCGAGGATGTGCAGGTCTTCCCGACCTACCGGCTCGACCACCAATTCGACGTCATCCGCAAAGTGGGTGAGCTGACCGACGTGCCCGTGCCCCGGGTGCGCTGGCTGGAGAACACCGGCGACGTCCTGGGCACACCGTTTTTCGTGATGGACTACGTCGAGGGTGAGGTGCCGCCCGACGTCATGCCGTACACCTTCGGCGGCAACTGGTTTGCCGACGCGCCCGCCGAGCGGCAGCGCGAACTGCAGGACGCCACCGTCGGCGTCCTGGCCACGTTGCACTCGATCCCGAACGCGCAGAGCACATTTGGCTTCCTCACCGAGGGGCAATCCGGCGACACCGCGCTGCGCAAGCACTTCAACTGGGTGCGGTCCTGGTATGACTTCGCGGTACCCGACATCGGGCGATCACCGCTACTGGAGCGGACCTTCGACTGGCTGGAGGCCAACTGGCCGGCCGCGGCGGCCGCCGCCGAGCCGGTGCTGCTGTGGGGTGACGCCCGGGTCGGCAACGTGCTGTACCACGATTTCCGGCCGGTGGCGGTGCTGGACTGGGAGATGGTGACGTTGGGTCCGCGCGAGCTGGACGTGGCGTGGATGATCTTCGCGCACATGGTCTTTCAGGAGCTGGCCGGCCTAGCCACCCTGCCCGGGCTACCCGGGGTGATGCGCGAGGAGGACGTGCGCGCCACCTACGCGCGGCTGGCCGGAGTCGAAGTCGGCGACCTGCACTGGTTCTACGTGTACTCCGGCGTGATGTGGGCGTGCGTGTTCATGCGCACCGGCGCCCGGCGGGTGCACTTCGGCGAGACCGAAAAGCCCGACGACGTCGAATCACTGTTCTATCACGCCGGATTGATGCGCAGGCTAATCGGTGAGGGGTTGATCGGCGAGGGCTTAATCGGAGAGGACCAGTAATGCTCGGACCGCTCGACGAGTTCCCGGTACATCAGATCCCCCAGCCGATCGCCTGGCCGGGCTCCTCGGACCGCAACTTCTACGACCGCTCCTACTTCAACGCCCACGACCGCACCGGCAACATCTTCGTGATCAGCGGCATCGGCTACTACCCCAACCTCGGGGTCAAGGACGCGTTCCTGCTCATCCGGCGCGGGGATACCCAGACCGCCGTTCATGTTTCGGACGCCATCGATCAAGACCGGCTCAACCAGCACGTCAACGGCTACCGCGTCGAGGTCATCGAACCGCTGCGCAAGCTGCGCCTCGTGCTCGACGAAACCGAAGGCATCGCAGCCGATCTCACGTGGAATGGCCTGTTCGACGTCGTGCAGGAACAACCGCACATCCTGCGCTCGGGCAACCGGGTCACCCTGGACGCGCAGCGCTTCGCGCAGCTGGGCAGCTGGAGCGGGCACATCGTCATCGACGGCGAGCAGATCACCGTCGACCCCGACACCTGGCTGGGCAGTCGCGACCGGTCCTGGGGCATCCGACCGATCGGCGAGGCCGAGCCCGCGGGCCGGCCCGCCGACCCGCCCTTCGAGGGGATGTGGTGGCTCTACGTACCCATGGCATTCGACGATTTCGCCATCGTGCTCATCATCCAGGAAGAGCCCAACGGGTTCCGCTCGCTCAACGACTGCACCCGCATTTGGCGCGACGGGCGCGTCGAGCAGCTGGGCTGGCCCCGAGTCAAGATCCACTACCGCTCCGGGACCCGCATCCCGACCGGCGCGACGATCGACGCCACCACCCCGGACGGGACCCCGGTCCACTTCGACGTCGAGTCCAAGCTGCCGGTGCCCATTCACGTCGGCGGCGGCTACGGCGGCGACTCCGACTGGATCCACGGCACCTGGAAGGGCGAAAAGTTCGCCGAGCGGCTGACGTACGACATGACCGACCCGGCCATCGTCGGCCGCGCGGGGTTCGGCGTGATCGACCACGTCGGCCGCGCGGTCTGCCGCGACGGCGACGGCGAGCCGGTCGAGGGTTGGGGCCTCTACGAGCACGGCGCGCTGGGCCGCCACGACCCGTCCGGGTTCAAGGATTGGCTGACGGTCGCGCCCTAGGTCAGCGGCGGTAATTCAGCGGCGGTAGGCCGCGCCCGGGTGGTCGTCGGGCAGCAGCGGCCCCCCGGCGCCGAGCCGCTGGCGCAGCGTGGAACGCGGCGGCCGCTCGGGGACGCGTCCCCGCCGACGCAGCTCGGGGACAACGAACTTCGCGAAATCGACGAAGGTGCCCGGGGTCGTCACGTAAGCCAGGTTGAACCCGTCGACGTCGGCCTCGGTGACCCACCGCTCGAGTTCGTCGGCCACCTCGGTCGGCGAACCCACCAGCACCGGGCCGCGGCCGCCGATCCCGATCTCCTCGGCCAGCTCGCCCACCGTCCAGGCGCGTTCCGGCGCGGCGGTGGTGAACGAGGCCAGCGCCGAGCGGTTGGCGTCGGTCTCTACGTATTTCAGCGGTTCGCCGGGGTCGAGTTCGGCCAGGTCGACCCCGGTCCAGCCGCCGAACAACGCCAGCGCTGCGGCGGGGCTGACGTACCGCCGGTATTCAGCCAGCTTGGCGACGGCCTCGTCGTGGGTCTCGGCGACCACCGGGGTCACCATGGTGAACACCTTGATCGAGCGTGGGTCGCGGCCCAGCTCGGCGGCGGCGGTCCGCAACGCGCGCACCGGACCGCGAACGATCTGCGGCGTCGGGCCCGACACGAAGACCGCCTCGGCGTGGGCCGCCGCGAACCGCACGCCCCGCGCCGACGCGCCCGCCTGGAACAGCACCGGGGTGCGTTGTGGCGACGGCTCGCACAGGAACGGACCGGGCACCGAGAAATAACGGCCCTTGTGCTCGATGTCGTGCACCTTGGCCGGGTCGGTGAAGACGCCCCGCTGCGGGTCGCGCACCACGGCGTCGGCCTCCCACGACCCCTCCCACAGCTTGTAGCAGACCTCGAGGTACTCGTCGGCGATCTCGTAACGCTGGTCGTGCGGGATCTGGGCGTCCAGGCCCAAATTCCTTGCGGCGCTGTCCAAATAGGACGTGACGATGTTCCACGCCACCCGGCCGCCGGTCAGGTGGTCCAGCGTCGAGAGCCGGCGGGCCAGCGCGTAGGGCTGCTCGTAGGTCAGCGACAGGGTGATCCCGAAGCCGAGGCCCTCGGTCACCGCCGCCATCGCCGAGACCGCGGCCGTGGGGTCGTTGACCGGAAACTGGGCGGCGTCGAGGACCGCAGCGTCGCGCGAGCCGCCGTACACGTCGTAGACCCCGAGCACGTCGGCGAGAAACAACGCGTCGAATCCGCCGGTCTCCAGGATGCGGGCCAGCTCGGTCCAATAGCCCAGCTCCCGGTACCGGTAGCCCTGATCGTCGGGATGCCGCCACAACCCCGCGGACTGATGCCCGACACAGGCCATGTCGAAGGCGTTGAGAAAGATCCTGCGCGGCGCACTCACCCGATGTCATCCTCACGCGTCTCGCGCGCCGCGTACGCGGCGGCAATCGTGATCACCGCCAGCACCGCGAAGTACGCCACGATCAGCCACGGCCGGCTACCGCCGACCACCAACAACGACGCGGCGATCAACGGCGCGAACCCTCCCGACAGTACGGCACCGATCTGATAACCCAGCGACGCGCCGCTGTAGCGCACCCGGGTGCCGAAGAGCTCGGCGAACCAGGCCGCCTGCGGGCCATACATCGCGTCATGAACGACGTTGACGCCGAACACGATTGCCAGCACGACCCATAGCGCCGACCCGCTGCCGGCGGCCAGGAAGAACAACGCCAGGGCCACGACGCCGGCCAGCGCGCCGAACAGATACGGTGGCCGCCGCCCCACCCGGTCCGACAGCAGCGCCCAGCCCGGCGTGCTGAGCAACCCGAGCGCCGAGGAGACCAGCACCGCGATCAGACCCACCGCGCTGCCCTTGCCGAATGAATCCTGAAGATAGCTAAGCGAATACGTCGTCAACAAGACGAAAAGCCCGATCTGCGACAGCCGCAACCCGGTGGTGATGACCACGTTGCGCGAGTCGGTGCGCAGCACCTCCACTATCGGCAGCCGGGCCAGCTCGTCGCGCCGCTTGAGCCGCTCGAAGATTTCCGCATCGGTGAGCTTCAGCCGGACGAACAGGCCGATGCCGACCAGAAAAACGCTGAGCAGGAACGGGATTCGCCATCCGTAGGTGAGGAAGGCCGGCCCGGTGACCTTGCGCGCGAGGAAGAACACCGAGGTCGCCAACAGCATGCCGGCCGGCGAGCCCAACTGGGTGAAGCTGCCGAACAATCCGCGACGATCGGGCGGTGCGTGCTCCACCGAGAGCACGGCGGCGCCACCCCATTCGGCCCCCACGGCCAGGCCCTGCACCACCCGCAGGGTCGCCAGCAGCGCCGGCGCCAGCAACCCGGCCGCGGCATAGGTCGGCAGCGCTCCGATCGCGGTGGTGACCAGACCCATCACCACCAACGCGCCCACCAGAACCGCCTTGCGGCCCAACCGGTCGCCGAAGTGCCCCGACAGCACCGCACCGAGGGGCCGGGCCCCGAATCCGGCGGCGTAGGTGGCGAACGAAGCCAGTGTCCCCGCGGTCGATGAGATATTCGGGAAGAAAAGCGGTTTGAAGACCAACGCCGACGCGGTCGCGTACAGGTAGAAGTCATACCACTCGATGGTGGTGCCGATCATGCTGCCCAGGGCCACGGTGCGCAGGTTCGGCGCGGTGCCGGCGACCACGGCTGAACTGGCAGGACTGGCGGCAGAACTGGTGACGGGGCTTTCGGAAAGCACGTGGTGGCAGCGTAATTAACATAGCGAGCTAGGCATATGTTTGCCATCGCCGTGAGCCAAACGCCGGCGACCAGCTTGTAAGAAATTGCCATGAAATGCGCAGAAATGCGGTTCACTAGACCGCGTGTCGAATCCGCCGCGCATTGTCGACGTTGTCGTCGTCGGTGCGGGCTTCGCCGGACTCGCCGCGGCGCGCGAGCTGGCACGGCAAGGCCACGATGTGGCGGTTTTCGAGGGCCGCGACCGCGTCGGCGGACGGTCCCTGACCGGCAGCGTCGCCGGATTGCCGGCCGATCTGGGCGGCACGTTCGTCGGGCCGACCCAGGACGCCGTACTGGCGATGGCCGCCGAACTCGACGTCCCGACCACCCCGACGCATCACGACGGCAAGAACCTGATCCATTGGCGCGGGTGGACGCACGCGTATCACGGCACCATCCCCAAGCTTTCGCTGACCGGCCTGCTGGATATCGGCCGGCTGCGCTGGCAATTCGACAGGATCGCGCGCAGCGTCCCGCTGGCGGCGCCGTGGGACGCCCGCCGCGCGCGTGAACTCGACGGCCTGTCGCTCGGCGGCTGGTTGCGCTCGGTGCGTGCGACGGCTTCCTCGCACGACCTGCTGGCGATCGTGGCGCGGGTGACCTGGGGATGCGAACCCGACGACGTGTCGATGCTGCACGCCGCCCGCTACGCGCACGCGGCCGGCGGGCTGGACCGGCTGCTCGACGTCGAGGACGGCGCCCAACAGGACCGCTTCCCCGGTGGCACGCAACAGATCGCCGAGGCGGCGGCCGCCGAACTGGGCACCCGGGTGGTGCTCAACGCCCCGGTGCGGCGGATCGAGCGGCACGGCGCGGGCGTCACCGTCACCACCGACCTCGGCGAGACCGAGGCCGGGTTCGTCATCGTCGCCATCCCGCCGGCTCACCGCGCCTCCATCGAGTTCACTCCCCCGCTGCCCGCCGAGTACGAGCAACTCGCCCGGCACTGGCCGCAGGGCCGGCTCAGCAAGGCCTACGCCGCCTACTCCACGCCGTTTTGGCGGACCAACGGGTTTTCCGGGCAGGCGCTGTCCGACGAGGGCCCGGTCTTCATCACGTTCGACGTCAGTCCGCACCCGGACGGACCGGGCATCCTGATGGGTTTCGTCGACGCCCGCTCGTTCGACTCGCTACCCAGCGATCAGCGTCGCCGCGACGCGTTGCGCTGCTTTGCAACGCTTTTCGGAGACGACGCGCTCAAGCCCTTGGACTACGTCGATCACCGTTGGGGCGCAGAGGAATTCGCGCCGGGCGGCCCCACCGCCGCGGTGCCGCCGGGATCGTGGACCCGGTTCGGGCCGTGGCTGCGCGAACCGGTCGGGCCGATCCACTGGGCCGGCACCGAAACCGCCGACGAGTGGACCGGTTTCCTCGACGGGGCGATTCGGTCCGGGCAGCGCGCGGCCGCGGAGATCACCGCGCTGCTATGAGCTGATCCGGCGGGTGGCCGCGTTGCGCATCGCCGTTTCGGCGAGCGCGCGCAGCTGGCGGTTCACCTCGCGGGGGTGTTCGAGCATCGAGCAGTGCCCGCCGGGCAGTTCGACCAGGTCGATCAGGTTGGGCACGCTGCGCGCGATCCTGCGGGACTGGCTGATCGGGGTGAGCCGGTCGCGTTCGCTGCCGATGACCAACGTCGGGACGGTCAATCCGTCCAGGTCGAGATAGCGCGACCCGAGAGACGCGACCAGCGCCCTCGCGCACCCCGCCCGTCCCGCCGGTGAGGTGCTCTCGAAGAGCTCGTAGACAAGCCTGGCGATGCCCGGATCGGCGTCTCGTCCGGTGGCCAGCATCGCCACCACATAGCGGCTCGGGATGCGGGCGGGACCGGGCACCGCGAACCCACCGAACGCATTGATCAGGGTGCGGCCGGCCAGAACCCGGGCCGGCGACAACCCGTAGGGCACCGGCAACAGCTGCACCTTGCGGATCAGATCGCCGGTGGTGGTGTTGATCAGCGCGACCGCGTCCGCGCGCCGGGGAACCTTGTGGCGGTAGCGCTCCGACCACGCCGCGATGGTGATGCCGCCCATCGAGTGGCCGGCCACCACGGCGCGTTCGTGCGGCGCCAAGGTCGCATCCAGCACCGAATCCAGGTCGGAGGCAAGGTGTTTGAGGCTGTAATTATTGGCTCGTGGCACGCCGCTGCGGCCGTGGCCGCGATGATCGAAGGCGATCACCCGGTAGTCGTGGGACAGGTCGGCGATCTGGTACGCCCACGCCCGGATGGCGCAGGTGATGCCGTGCGTCAAGACGATCGGATAACCGTCGGGCGGCCCGAACACCTCCGCGTGCAACCGGGTGCCGTCGGCCGCCCGGACCGTGACGGTCTCACTGGGCGGCAGCCGGTCGGGGAACGGGTCAACCGGGCGGGCCGATCGTCGAGCACTCATCACCGCTCCCCCCTCCAACGCGGCGCCGTTGCCGCAGCTAAGGATGGGACGATTTTATCCCTAAGTTCGGTTCGCTTTTGGTAAATCCGGCAAACGATTCTTATGAGACGCTTAGACTCGTGTCGGGGTTGTCGCGCCGGGCATTCTTCGCGGCCGCGACCGGCGTGGCCGGTGGCGCGCTGGCCGCCGGGTGCGCACCGAACCAACCGACACCCGCCACGGGCCGCCCGTCCGCTCGGCCCGCGCCGGACACCACCTCGATCCTCGTCGTCGGCGCCGGGATGGCGGGTTTGTCCGCCGCCCGCATCCTTGCCGACGCCGGGCGCCCGGTTCGCGTCATCGAAGCCCGCGACCGCATCGGTGGCCGGGTCTGCACCGACCGCGGCTGGGGCACGCCCCTGGAGCTGGGCGCCTCGTGGATCCACGGCACGACGGACAACCCGCTGACCGAGCTGGCCCGCCGGGCGCGATCGCAACTGGTAAGCACCGACTATTACGGGTGGGTCAGGCTCGCGGTCGATCCCGCGCTACAGCCGCTGGATTACCAGAGCGCAACCTGGCGATCGTTTGTCGAACGGGCGCGCGGTCTGCGCGACGCGACAAGCCTGGGCGCCGCGGTGCAAGCCGCCGCCGACGGCGCACGGCTGTCCGCATCCGACCGCGCCCAGCTGGCCTTCTATCTGACCACCGAGATCGAGGACGAATACGCCGCCGACGCGAATCAGCTTTCGGCCGCCACCTTCGACAAGGGCGATTACGCCGGCGGCGACCAGGACGTCATCATCAACGGCTATGACGCCCTGCCCAATTCGCTTGCCGAGGGGCTGACCATCGAACTCAACACGCCGGTCACCGCGATCGTGCAACGCGATGACGCAGTCATCGTGCGGGCCAAAGACAAGTCGTTTCGGGGTCCGGCCGCGATCGTCACCGTTCCCCTCGGCGTGCTGAAATCCGGTGCGATCGCCTTCGATCCGCCGCTGCCCGACGCGCACGCCCGGGCCGTGACCGCCCTGGGTTTCGGCGCATTGTCCAAGAGCTTCTTTCGCGTGGACCAGCGAACGTGGAAGGTAGACAACGCTTTTTACCAGTACCTCGGGCCCGAAGGCGGGCTGTGGTCACAATGGTTCACCCTGCCCGGCGATGCCGGCCCAATCGTGTTGGCGCTCAACGGCGGCGAGCGCGGGCGATTCGTGGAGTCACGCGCGCCCGGGGACGTGCTGGCCAGCGCGCTGCCCGTGGCCCGCCGGCTCTTCGGCGACAACATCTCGCTGACCGAGGTGCGGACCTCGAACTGGACCGTCGACCCGTACGCCCTCGGCGCCTATTCGTTTCACCCGCCCGGCTCCGGCCTCGACGACCGGCGCCGGCTACAGCAACCGATCGGTGACCGGCTTTACCTGGCGGGTGAGGCGGTGGGCATCGACAATCCGGCCACCGCGGCGGGCGCGCTGGCCAGCGGGCGCTATGCCGCCGATCAGCTCCTGCATCGACTGAACGGTTGACCCGGCAGGCTTGGCCGTCAGGAGGATGCGGCCTGCTGCCTCAGCGTGGTGTGCGGGCTTTGGCCATAGGTCTGCCGATAGAGCACCGCGAATCGACCGGTATGCGCGAAGCCCCACCGCTGGGCGATCTCGGTGACGGTCGAGCCGGGGGTCGTCGCTGTCATCAGCTCTTGATGGGCGCGGCTGAGCCGGACGCGGCGCATGTATTCGGTCGGAGTCGTGTCGAGCTGTCGCCGAAAGAGGTACTGCACCGCCCTGGGGGTCAGGTGCACCGCCGCCGCGACCTCGTTGATGCCGATGTCTTCGGCGGCGTGGCGGTGGATGAAAGACACTGCCTCCTTGAGGGTTTCGGGCAGGGTGAGATCGCTGGCCGGGTCGTGTTCGGTGAGGTTGGACGGGTAGCACTCGAGCAGCGCACCGGCCACCAGGTTGGCCATACCCGCCGCGATCCGCGGCTGCGCGGCGGTGTCGGCGGAAGTCAACGTCGCCACCACATAGTCCAGGGCTCGGTGCCATGCCCGCACGGCCGCACGGGAGCGCGGGCGCCAATTCAAGAACCGGGTCTGCTGCCCCAGCGACGAATGCCAGTCCGCGGCGACTCTCTGCAACGCTTCCGCCTCGACCTTGATCACGTCGAAACGCGCGCTATTGCAGTGCAATACGCACGACATGCCATGCGCGACGAGAATGGGGAAGTCCGTGGTCGCCAGCGGACCGCCCGCGAC
Organism: Mycobacterium sp. 1245852.3; assembly: GCF_001669335.1. Taxonomy (NCBI): domain Bacteria; kingdom Bacillati; phylum Actinomycetota; class Actinomycetes; order Mycobacteriales; family Mycobacteriaceae; genus Mycobacterium; species Mycobacterium sp. 1245852.3. Next base: position 51,357 of record NZ_LZLL01000192.1, read on the forward strand.
GCTCAACGATCCCGCACGCGGCTGGACCACCACGATGGTGTCGGATGCCGAGATCTCGAGGGTCGAACGACCCTGGATCATCACCTCATCGACCGTCAACAGACCGGCATCACTGCGCCGATGTGACATCGCGGCGTGAGTGGTGAGCCCGGAGATGCGCCAGCCCGGTTGATACGCGCCGACGAAGAACCGCCGTGCGGCCTGTGCATCGACAGTGCGAAACTGCTTGTATTGCACAGCGGCTGGGCGGATCGCCGGTTCGGCCTCGCGGCCGAGCACCGGACGTGCGGGACAATAACCGGACCCGGGCCCCTCGTCCGATTCCCCGACGAGCCCCACTGCCGGCTTCGCGGGTTTGCGGGCGGCCTCACTCGTCACGGTGGTCATGGCCGGCCTGGATGCTTTGCGTTCGGGCCTCGCATCATTGCCTCATCGCGCCGTCGATGGTGCAGCGATCCGGTCCTGCGGCCCGACGGTTTCGTAAATGTTCAGTGTGTCGAGCGCAATTCGCGGCCACGCGAACCGCGACACGGCGCGGCTACGGCCCGACGAACCCATGCTCTTGGACTGAAAGCGCTGGCCGAGAAGCCTTCTCGCCGCCGCGGCCAACGCGACGGGATTCTCCGGCGGCACCACCAGACCGGTGATGTCGTCGAGCACGATGTCGGCCAGCACACCCACACTGGCCGCGACAACCGCCACCCCGCTGGACATGGCCTGCAACACGGCGGTGGCCCGGGGCGGTTGACGGGGCGTGCATGCCACCATGTCGGCAGACCGGATGAACTTGGGTAGTTCGGCATCGGCGACCCGGCCGGCGAAGCGCACGCGGTCGTCCACACCCAGCTCCGACGCGAGACGTTGCAGCTGCGCACGTGCATCGTCGTGGCCGCTGCTATTGGCGTCGTTTTCGACGATCAACAATTCGGCGCCGCGCACCTTGGGCAGCGCACGGATTGCGATATCGAGGCCATTGCACCACAACGGATTTGGCGCCACCAGCAGGATACGTTGCAGCCCGTTACGCGATACTGCCGGACCAGTCGGACTGTAGCGCTCGGCGTCAACACCGCACGTCAAAGTGTACACCCTGGCCCGGCGGTGACGCAGTCGGGTCAGCGCATCGGCGTCGACGCTGCTCTCACCCGTCACCCAGGTAGCGCTGCGCGCCAGGAGCGGTTCCACGCGCTCCCGTTCGTTCCGTTCCGCCCCGGCGTGGCCACGCGATGTCGCGGCCAACCCCAAAAAGGTCTGCACGGTCGGGATGTGTCGACGGCGCGCGGCCAGCTGGGCGGCCAAGCCGCCCAGCCAGCCGTAGGCGTGCACGACGTCTGGAGGCTCGGTCGACCAGATCCGGTCCAAAGTGGCCGCCCACTCCCCCACATCGGGCAGCACGTCAACCGGTGATGCCGCCTTGCGGGGACCGACGGGAACCGAGATGCGGTGGTAATTGGCCTCGGCGGCCACTTGCGCGGAACGCCGGCTGGCTCGTCGCAGGCAGATAGTGGCGTTGTGGCCCTGGGCCGCCAGCGCGGCGCATAGCTGCTCCGGGTCCTCCCCGACGACGTCGTCGCCACTGACAATTGCCACCCTCAACTGCTATTCCCTCCGCGCCACCGTCCTTCTGCCAACACCAGATGGCATACCCTGCGCGGAAATCGCGAAACGGCTGCGACGGCCTCTTCGCCTGCAGGCCCGAGGTTCGCCACGTGGACTAGAGGTAAGCGCTAAACCGGGATCGCCCGGGACTGCGGCGTGGGTCGGCAAGGTGGAGACTTGAGGGATGCAGACTCACGGGCACGGCACCGCCGTTGAGCTGGTGGCGCTGCTGGCGTCGGCGGGTGGCCTGGAAGCCCTGTCGACGGTCTTGCGCGATCTGCCCCCGGATTTTCCGGCCGCCGTCGTCGTGCAACAACACCTGGGGGGCCACACCAGCGTCCTGCCCACCATCCTGGGCCGACTGACGGATCGTCCGGTCGGCTGGGCGCGCCAGGGACAGGCCCTCACACCGGGACAGGTGGCGGTCTGCCCGCCGGGAATGCTGTTGGAAGTCACCGTCGATGCCCACTTCCGGCTGCACAGCGGGGTCAACCACGGGACCCAGGGGTCGGACGTGCTGCTGACGTCCATGGCCAGTTCGTACGGACCGAGGAGCGTTGCCGTGGTGCTGTCGGGGTCGGGACACGACGGGGCGGCGGGCACCGTCGCGATGAAGGATGCCGGTGCCATCGTCATCGCCGAAAGTCCGGCGACGGCGCAGTACCCGTCGATGCCGCTAGCCGCCGCGCGCGCCGGCGCCGACCTGGTGTTGGACATCGACGAAATCGGGCAGGTCTTGGTCGGCATCGTCGGTGGGGCACCGCTACCCCAACAGCGGAAATCACCGGCACCCCAGGCTATGGACGTCGGCGCGGCCATTGCCACCACCTACGGCGTTCTCGACGGCTTACCCCCGAAGTTTGGCAGCAACACTGCGGCGGCCCGGGGCGAGCTCGCCCGACGTCGGGCGGCAGAACTGCAACGCAGGCGGCGGGAGCTAACGGTGGGATTGGGCGCCACGCAGGAGACGGTTGCCTTGGCTCGACGCAGGGCCCAGGAATCACGGTCCCGCGCGCAACTAGCTCATCAGGCCACCGAGGAAGCATCCGTCCGGTGGCCGAATCGGTTGTCGCACCACCAGATCACGGGTAACTAACCGACAACCTCCATCAGCAGCAGCGCCCCGCCGACCGTCCCCTCGCTGGAGCGGAACGACGTGCACGTGATGCGCACCGTGGCCGGACGGCCACGCCGGTTCACGGCGTCCACCACCACGTGACCGGAGCTCTCCGGGTCGACAAAAGCGTTGCCGATCAAGGGCCGCACGGCATCAAGCGGCAGGCCGATGTCCAGGTTGGTCAGCCTTGACCCCGTCGCTTCGTCGGCCCGCAGCCCCCAGAGCTCCTCACAGCCGCGGTTCCACAGGATCACCTTCATTTCCCGGTCGACCACCACCATGCCCATCCGAACCGAGTCGATCAGCGAATCCTGGAAATGCTTGGCTTCGTCCAATTCCAGGCTGCGCTCGCGCAACATCTCGTTGATGGTGTGCAGTTCGTCGTTGGTGGACTGCAGCTCCTCGTTCATGGTCTCGAGTTCTTCGTTGGTCGACTGCAGTTCCTCGTTGGTGGTCTCGAGTTCCTCGACCGTGGATTGCAATTCCTCGTTGGTGGTCTCGAGTTCCTCGTTAGTGGATTGCAGCTCTTCGTAGGCCACCTCGAGTTGCCGATTGGTTTGGACGACCTTGTCCAGCAGCGCGCGCGTCGCGGTGACGTCGAAGAACACGATCGACACCCCGAGCAAGCCGTTCTCGGCGTCGACGAGGGGGTTGACGTGGATCTCGAACCACACCGTTTCGGCACCCGGCCGCTGCCACTTGACGTCCTGGATCCGCGCCGAGCGCCGCTCCACCTTGGCCTGCTCTAGATATGCACGAAGCTCCACCGGACGGTAGGACACCTCGAGATCGCGCAGCAGCCGGCCGATGTCGCGGGCCGAGAGCCCGAAGGTGGTCTCGGCCTGCTGGTTGATCATGGCGACGGTGTCCTCGCCGGTGACCACGATCTGGGCCACCGGACTGGCGCGAAATGCCAAGTCGCGCACCGTCGTCAACCCCGGCAGGTCCACGTTGCGCTCGTAGAACGCCGCATTGGGATCGTAGCGATCCACTCCGCCGTGAGTTCCGGCCACCTTGCGAAAGATCCGGTGTTTGAGGTTCACCGGAGTGAATCTTTCTCCGTGGCTGAGCAACATCTCGGCGTGCCCGAGAAACAGCGTGCCCTGCGGCGCTAGGGCGAAATGCAGACGCCCCAACACGTTTCGCTGCGTCTCCGCGTTGAGATACATCAGGCTGTTGCGGCACACCAGCAGATCCACGCGCGAGATCGGCGCGTCCTTGACCAAGTCGTTGCGGCCGAAGATCACCGCGCGCCGCAGGTCTTTGTGAAAAGCGTAGCGGCCGTTGAGCTGTTCGAAATAGCGCCCCAACAGATCCGGCGGTACGGACTCGACCGCCTTGGCGTCGTAGGAGGCGGCCCGCGCCTCGCTGAGCGCGTCCTCGTCGACATCGGTGGCGTAGATCTTGACCCGTTCCCGGAACCCGTCCGGTCCTAATGCCTCGGCGAAGAGCATGGCCAGCGTATAGGCCTCCTGCCCCGAGGCGCAGCCGGCGCTCCACACCCGAATCGGATCGGCGGGGCCGCGCTCGGCCAGCAACCGCGGTATGACCTCGGCGCTGACGAACTCCCACGCATCGGGGTCACGGAAGAACGAAGTGACGTTGATCAGGACGGTGTTGAACAGCGCGGTGAATTCATCGGAACTGGCCTGCAGGAAATCGAGGTAGTCGTCGAACGCGGCGTAGCCCGCCTGGTCCATCCGGTGCCGGACGCGCCGCATCAGTGAGGTGCGCTTGTAGCCGGTGAAGTCGAATCCGCGCGAATCCCGCATAAACCGCAACAGGGCTTCGAAAGCCTCGTCAGTCGTGGATTCCATGCACGTCCCGTCGATAACGATTTACCGAAGGACATGAACACTACTCGCGGTCAGAACTGGTTTTCCTGACCGATCAAAGCCCACACGGTTTTGCCCGACGACGTCGGGGTCGCGCCCCACGCCCGGCACAACGCGGCGACGATGGCCAGCCCAGAGACGATGTCGGCGCCGAGGGCGGCGTCTTCGTGCCGCCCGGGCAGGCGAGAACTGTTGTCCTCCACGGCGACCGTGACGGTGTCTTGGTAGCTCTCGACGATCAACACCGGTGCACTCCGCGTGTGGTCGAGAACGTTTTCGACGAAGACGGTGGCCAGCGTGGCAGCGACCGGGATCACCTCGCCGATGTCCCACTGGGTGAGCCATTCGCCGATCACACTGCGCGCAACCTCGAGGCTGCTGATGTTTCGTGCCAGGCTGGCGCGGGCCCGGCGTCGCACTCGCAGGGACTGACTCGCCACGGCGTCCAGGGCGATCTCGCGGGTGGCATGTATGGGCACATACCGGGTCACCCCGGCCGCGCTCATCGCGCGCCGCACCTGCGGGGCGGAAGCAACCAGCAGGATCGGCACATCGGGCCAGACGCTGACGTGCCAGCGAGCGCTGGTGAACACCGTCCACGCGGAGGCCGATGGCGCATGCAGGCCGTTGATGTCGACAATCACCGCGCGGGGTTCGTCGATCGCGGCCTTGATGACCGCGTCACGGATGGTCCGATAGGTCGAGCTGTCGAGTACCCCCGCCACGGTCAGGATCGGCAGGTCTTGAGACGTCTCCCGCTCGATCCGGACAGTCGGTCGGTCGCCGGTCATCCAGCTTCACCCTCTTGCTGGGCGGTGGTCGAGAGCCGGTCGCTGAGCAGGGTCAGCGCGCGCTCGGTCTCCTCCGCAATCGCCATGTAGCGCCGCACGAGCAGCTCGGTTCCAGCTTTGGCGGCCATGCCCCGGGCCAGCCTGGCCTTTTCCTGCAGGCTGCGCACCGCGATCCACATCGCCCCCTCGAGTTCGGTGTCCCGCGCGCCCAGCAGGGCCTCGGCCGTCCACGCGTGGCCCACCTGGCAGCGGAAATTGCCCTCGCTGACGGAAACCAGCGAGCCATTGCAGTCGGGGCAGGTGTAGCCCGACGGTGATCCCAGTTTCTCGGTATCGAAATCGGTCGCGAACCGCGACATCATGGCGATGCGGTTCTCGAGCTCCATCGCGGAGTCGCGCTCCATGTCGGAATCCTCTATCTCTCGGTGCGACAGCTCTTTGAGGACCGCGCCGATGCCGGCCGCCGGCGACTGCCGATCCACCACGCCGGCATCAACGGCGTTGGTCGGCATCGCCGGGAACAACGCGTCCTCGGGTGACTGGCCGATGGTGGTTCCGCCGCGCGAACGGATGGCGCCCAG